>CAMDKT010000198.1 GCA_945900935.1 Candidatus Sulfopaludibacter sp. SbA3
GCCGAGGTCTCGAATTTCAAACGATTCAAAAAGCTCATCGACCGATTGATCACTCTGTCCATTGAACGATCTCAACTCAAAATGAATATGGATAAGAAGCAGTGAGAGGGGGCGTTGTCAGGTTGGTGAGAACTCGGTAGTCTTGAGTATTGTCCTTCGTTTCCTGGATGAATTCCATGGCTCCGGAAGGGGCGACTGCGAATCCCGGCTCCCTGGCGGTCGCGGCTCGGAATCTCGGGACGAATTGGGGCCGTGCCGCAAAGGTTAGTCACTGGCAAAGCAGGAGAACCGACTTGCCAGGGATTGGATGGAGATGCGGCTCTCGGGGAGGATGGCCCAAACGCGCCAAACGCAAGGGCCATCGCTGTGGCGTTCGAAGTCGAGGAAGGGCTCGCGGGAAGTGATGCTGTTGTTTTCGAACTGGATCACATAGCCGATGGCGTTGGGGACGGGGCTCCAGCGGAGGCGGACGAGTCGCTTGGGATTGCGGAATACGGCGTCGTAATCCGGGGCGAGTATGACGGGTCGCGGAACGCTATGATCGCAGAGCAGGCCGAGCGCGGGCGGCGTGATTTCGCGTTCTTCGGCGGAGGCGGTAAGTTCCTCCGGTTCAAAGACGGTGTCCCTGGGGATAGCAAAACGCCAAATGCCGCGACCGTACGTTGCGGCTGTGAGGATATTATCCTTGGCGTGGTAGACAAGATCGGAAATGATGGCGTTGGGAATATTGCCGGAGATGTTGATCCAAGCGCCATCGCCTTCCGAGGCCCAGACGCCGGCATCGCCGCCAGCGAAGATGCGATGGGGCTTACGGGCTTCAATCGCCAAGCCGTTGAAGACGACGTTGGGGAGTTTACCGCCGTCGATGTCTTTCCATATATCGCCCTGGTCGTTGGAGCAAAAAATATGCGAATAGGGGGAAGGGACACCGTTCAGGGAGGCGGCGACGGCGGTGGAGGAGCCGACGGAGAGGAAGATGCGCCGGGGATCGGCGGGGTGAATGCGGATCTGGGTGATGACACGGCGGGGAATGTCGGGACCGGCGAGGCTGGGCGACCAGGTTGCGCCATTATCGTTGGAACGGAAGATGTTGCCGTCGGTGGTTCCGACGAGGATGAGATCGGGGTCGGCGGGGGAGAACTCGAGGGCGGAAATGGCGGAGTTATCGAAGAAATCGGTGACGGCGTTCCAATTCGCGCCGTCGTCGACGGTACACCAAAGGCGGCCGGTGGCGAGCCAAAGCTGTTGGGGACGATGGGCGGCGGCGGGACGAATGGCGAGGAGGGTGAGGGAGCGGAGGACGCGTTCCTCTACGGTGAGCTCGGGCTTGATATCTTTCCAGCCGCCGAGTTGGAGACCGTTGGAAAATGGCTGGCCGGGGTCATGACGTTGGACTTCGGAATCGGCGCTGGCGGCGAAGACTTTGAAGGGATTGGCGGGATCGAAGACCATCCAGCCGCCATCGCCGGGGAGGACGCGGGTGAAATTGTGGCGGTCATCGTTTTTGTCGATGAGAGTGCCGTCGGGCTCGACGCCGGCGATGAGGGAACCGGCGTCCTGGGTGCCGCCGCCGAAAACGCGGCTATCGGCGGCGCAGACGTCGACGTCGTAGAACATGGTGGTGACCAGGCCGCGGGAGCGATCCTTCCACGTGACGCCGCCGTCCTGACTGATTGAGACGCCGCCGTCGTGGCCGGCGAGGATCACCTTTTCATTCTGGATGATGAGGGCGTGCTGGTCGGAGTGGACGAAATTGGCTGGGAGTTTGCCGTCCAAGCCGCCGTCGCGTTTGCTGGTGGAGACTTGATGCCAATTGGTGCCGCCGTTGCGGGAGACGTGAATATTTATGATGCCGCACATGACGAAATCGGGGTCAGTGGGGTGGACGGCGATGGTGTTGTTGTAATTGATCTGTCCTTCGTCTTTGAAGGAAGAAGTGTCAGTCAGTTCCCAGGAGTCGCCGCCGTCGGTGGTTTTGTAAACGCCTTTTAGATGACGGCGGTTGCCAACTAAGGCGTAAAGGACATTTGGATGAGTAGGTGAGATAGCGAGTGAGATACGACCGAATCGTTCATCGGCGGGGAAATCTTTGGGATTGATCTGTTCCCAGGACTTACCGAAGTTTTCTGAACGCCAGATGCCGTTGAGAGTGCCGCGAGGCTCGATGGCGACATAGAGCAGTCCGGCTTTCTTCGGGTGAAAGACGACGGAGTAGCAGTTATAACTTCGCTCGCCCCAGTGATCGATGTATTTCAGGCCTTCGGCGCCCATGTCGAGGAAGAGACCGGCGTGGAGAGATTCATCCTTGGTCACGCAGCCGAAAGCGATGGGGGAGCGACCGCTGCGCTCGTTTCGAGGCTGGCCAACGGCGATGGAGGCGATGCGGCGGGGGATGGCGGGGGCCTTATTTTCGGGGTCCTTGACGAAGTACGACCAAGTGAAACCCTGGTCGCGGGAGCGGAAAATGCCGGCGCCGGGATAGGTGCCGGATGAGAGATTGCCTTCGCCGGTGGCGCAGATGATGCGAGTGCGATCATTGGGATCGGCGGCGAGAGCACCGATGTTTTGGTTGAGATATTTTGGCCAGACGGATGTCCACTTGTTGCCGAGATCGGGGCTGCGCCAGAGGCCACCGGCGGCTGCGCCGGCGTAGAGAATTTTGGGGTCGATGGGGTCAGAGAGGAGGGAAGTTACGCGGCCGGCGTAGTTGCGGGGACCGGCTTCGGTCCAAGTGACATTGGCGGCGCGGCGGTAACGGCCGGGGTCTTTCCAGATGCTTTCGAGCTCGAAAGGAGGAGCGTCGCGCATGGGGAAAGCGGAGCGGCGGAGATACCAGTCGTCGCGGGGCTTTTTGGTCGATGGTTGGGGGGCTGCTTTTTTTGGGGCGGGCATGCTGACGGTGTGGGAAGTTTATCAGGATGCGGCCGGCGTTGTGGGGTGCCGGCCGCGTTCGTGATGTTACTTGGCGCGGGCGGGCAGGACTCGGAGTTGTGATGTGTGGGTTCCGACACCGACGATGATTTCGCCGGATGGGTGGAATTGTGGAGATTTGGTGAAATCAGGCCGGGGTGATTTGGCCGAGGATAACGGCGTGTTTTGCTCCGGTGGCCGAAGGGAGTGTGCCGGGGCGGCGCAGCCAGGTTTCGTGGGCGAGGATGGCGAAGGCGACGGCTTCCTTGGCCTCGGCGGGGAGGCCGTAGTCGTCTGTCGTTTGGACTTGTGTATTAGGCATCAGTCCGCGGAGATGATTCATGATTTGCGGGTTATTGGTGCCGCCGCCGGAGGCGATGAGTTGATCGGGATTGCTGTCTTTTATGGCTTCGAAGATAGTAACTGGAGTTAGTAGCGTCGCGGTGGCGATGAGGTCGTGTAAGTCAATTTGTGTGGCGAGTAAGTAGGCGATGAATTCGCGGCCGAATTGTTCGCGACCGCAGGACTTGGGCGGATGTTTTTTGTAGTATTTGTTGGTTAGGAGGGCTTGAAGAAGTTCTTGATTGGGCTTTCCTTTTTGCGCCAGGCGACCGCCTTTGTCGTAGCTTTGTTTGCCTTTGGTGATGATCCAGGCGAGTTGGTCGATCACCATGTTACCGGGGCCGGTGTCGAAGGCGGTTACCTGTTCCGGTTTGGCTGCGGCGGGGAGGATGGTGACGTTGGCAATGCCGCCGATGTTGAGCAGGACGCGGTTCTTTTTGGGGCTGCGAAATAGAAGGTAGTCGACGAAGGGGACGAGCGGAGCGCCCTGGCCGCCGGCGGCGATGTCGCGCGGGCGAAAGTTGTTGACGACCGGGGTTTGCGTGCGTTCGGCGATCACTTGCGCTTCGCCGAGTTGGAGTGTGCAGCCGGGGCCGTGGAAAATCGTTTGCCCGTGGCAGCCGATCAGTTGGGGCTTGTATTTGAGCTTTAGGGCGGCCTTGGCGTATTGCTCGCCGAGATCGAAATTGAGCTTCGCGATTTCGCCGGTGTGGGCTTCGGCGTTGGAGACGGCGAGGATTCTTTCGCGGAGCTTTTTGGGGTATGGAAGGGTAGTGTATTCGAGCAGGCTCCAGCGTTTGCCATTACGGTCGATGGCGGCGATGGTGATGCCGTCGAGAGAGGTTCCGCTCATGATTCCGGCGATGATCATTTATTTGAGTTCCTTTTGGAGTTCTGCCAGAAGTTGCAGCGCTTCGATGGGACGGAGTTCGTCCAATTTCAGGCTGCGGATTCGCTCGGCGATGTTGCCGTTTACGGGTTCGAAGAGGCGGATTTGCATGGGGCCTTGCGGTTCGGCAGGGGCGTGGGAAGACACGGCGACGACAGTCTGTTCGGCCTCTTCGTGGAGGGCGAGGATCTCGCGGGCGCGATCAATCACCGACATGGGGAGCGCGGCGAGACGGGCGACTTCGATGCCGTAACTGCGGTCGGCCGCGCCGGCGAGGACTTTGCGAAGGAAGATGATCTGATCGCCGGATTCTTTCACCGCGACGTGCAGGTTTCGGACGCCCTTGAGTCGATCAGCCAGTTCCGTGAGTTCGTGGTAGTGGGTGGCGAATAGCGTGCGCGCGCCGATGCGTTCGTGGATGAACTCGACGACGGCCCAGGCGAGGGCGAGCCCGTCATAAGTCGATGTGCCGCGGCCAATTTCGTCGAGGATGATGAGGCTGTTTTTCGTGGCGGTGTTGAGAATGACGGCGGTTTCGGTCATTTCCACCATGAATGTACTGCGGCCGCGGGCGAGGTTGTCGCTGGCGCCGATGCGGGTGAAGACGCGGTCGACGATGGGCAGAGCGGCGTCGTCAGCGGGGACGAAGGAGCCCATTTGGGCGAGGATACTTATCAATGCGACTTGGCGGAGATAGGTGGACTTACCGCCCATGTTAGGGCCGGTGATGATGGCCAGATACTCGCCGGAGCTATCGAGGGAAACGTCATTGGGAATGAAGCGCTGGGCATCGCGGAGGGCGAGTTGTTCAATGACGGGGTGGCGGCCGGCGGCAATGCGGAGTTCCCCGCCCTGCGTGAATCTGGGGCGTGTGTAGCGGTTTTCGGCGGCGACCTGGGCGAGGCCGGCGTTCAAATCGATTTCGGCGATGGCGCCGGCGAGGAGGCGGATACGTTCGGCGTGGGCGGCGGCGAAGGAGCGGATTTCGGTGAACAGGGTCCGCTCGATTTCGAGCATTTTCTCTTCGGCGGCGAGGATTTTTCCTTCGAGTTCCTTGAGTTCGGGGGTGATGAAGCGTTCCGCGCCGACGAGGGTTTGCTTGCGGTCGTAATCGGCGGGAACGCGGTCGAGATTTGTCTTGGAGATTTCGATGTAGTAGCCGAAGACGTTGTTGAAACGGACCTTGAGCGAGTTGATTCCGGTGCGTTGACGTTCGCGGACTTCGATGTTGGCGAGGTACTGTTTGCTGTTGCGGGAGAGATCGCGGAGTTCGTCGAGTTCGGGATGGACGCCGTCGCGAATGGTGCCGCTGTCGTTGAGATTGACGGGCGGGTCGTCGGAGATGCCTTGGAGGATTCTATCGCGGACTTGGGCGATTTCGTCGAAGCGGTTTTCGTTCAGGAGCCGGTTGAGATCGGGAATTTTGGCAAGGCTGCGGCCCATGGCGAGGAGTTCGCGTGGGGAGGCGGAGCCGAGGGTAATTTTGGCGAGGAGGCGCTCGAGATCGAGGATTTGGACGAGAATTTTGCGGAGTTCGGCGCGAAGAATAGTGTCCTTAAGCAGCGCTTCGACGGCGTCGAGGCGAGCGTTGATTTCCGATTCGGTGACGGAGGGACGGAGCAGACGGCGGCGAAGAAGGCGGCCGCCCATGCCGGTCATGGTGGCGTCGAGGACGCTGACGAGGGTGGATTCCTTGGACTCGCCGGCGAAGAGAGGGTCTATCAGTTCGAGGTTGCGGACGGTGACGGAGTCGAGGACCATGGACTCGCCGCGATCAAAGAAAGACGGGCGCTCGACGTGATTGAGGGCGGCGCGCTGGGTGTCGCGAAGGTAATGAAGAATGGCGCCGGCGGCGGCGGTGGCGAGGGGGCGTCCGGCGAGGCCGCAGCCATCGAGACTTAAGAGGGTGAAGTGCTCTTTCAGGAGGCGGTCGGCATAGTCGTTATCGAAGATCCAGGGATCGACGCTGGTTTTGTTGCGGACGCCGTCGAGAGTGGTGCCTTCGGGCAGGAGAACTTCGCGGACATTCCAGCTTTCGAGAGCGGGGACGACTTCGTCGAGGGCAAGTTCGGTGCAGCGGAATTCGCCGGTGGAGACGTCGACATAGGCGACGCCGGCGCGGTCCTTATTTCTGGCGACAGCAGCTAGATAGTTATTCTCTCTGGAGCGGAGCATGTTACTATCTGTCGCCGTGCCAGGAGTTACAATTCGTGTAATTTCGCGGCGGACCAATTTCTTGCCGGGACTGGGCAGTTCCATCTGTTCGCAGATAGCAACGCGGAAGCCTTTGGCGATAAGTCGAACGAGATAGCCGTCAGCGGCATGATGGGGCACGCCGCACATGGGGACGGGCTGTTCGGCGTCCTTGTTCCGGGAGGTTAGCGTGATCTCGAGTTCGCGGGCGGCGGTGACGGCATCTTCGAAGAAAAGCTCGTAAAAATCGCCTAAACGGAAGAAAAGCAGGGCGCCTGGCACTTGCTGTTTGATGGAATTATACTGCCGCATGAGCGGCGTCGCTTCGGCAGCCATGAGTTATGCGTAGAGCCCACGCAACTTAATGGCGAAAGCTACGCGGTCAAGGGCTAACATATAAGCCGCTGTCCGGTTCTCGACGTTATGTTCGCACGCGTATTTCAATACGTCGTAGAAGCTATTCACCATGATCTCTTCGAGACGTTCGTTGACCAGCTTTTCATTCCAGAAGTAACCTTGCCGGTCCTGCACCCATTCGAAGTAGGAGACAGTAACTCCGCCGGCGTTGGCGAGGATGTCCGGGACGACGAAAATGCCGCGTTCGGCGAGTATATGGTCGGCCGGAGCGGTGGTGGGGCCGTTAGCGCCTTCGCAGACGATTTTGCAGTTGAGGCTGGCGGCGTTTTCGGAAGTGATGACGTTTTCCTTGGCGGCGGGAAGGAGGACGTCGCATTGGAGACGCAGCGCTTCGTCGCTGCTCAGGTTTTGCGATTCGGAGAAATCGAGAATGGAGCCGGTTTCGCGGCGGTGCTTCATCAGCGCTTCGATGTCGAGGCCGTTTGCATTGTAGACTGCGCCGTCGGTTTCGATGATGCAGACCACTTTAATGCCCTGTTTAGCCATGAGGCGGGCGGCCATGCCTCCGACGTTTCCAAAACCCTGAATGACGACGGTTGCGCGGCTTGGCGGGATTTCGAATTTTTTCAGGGCTTCGCGGGTGACGAAGAGGCAGCCCCGGCCGGTGGCTTCGGGACGGCCGAGCGAGCCGCCGAGATTGAGAGGCTTACCGGTAACGACGCCGGTGGTGGTCTCGCGCTTGTGCATCGAGTAGGTGTCCATGATCCAGGCCATGGTCTGCTCGTTGGTGTTCATGTCGGGCGCGGGAATGTCTTTTTCGGGCCCGATGATATCGAGGATTTCGGCGGTATAGCGGCGTGTGATGCGCTCGAGCTCGATTTGGGAAAGGATGGCGGGATCACAAATGACGCCGCCTTTGGCACCACCGTAAGGAAGGTTGACGACGGCGCATTTCCAGGTCATCCAGGAGGCGAGGGCGCGCATTTCGTCGAGGGAGACGTCGGGGGCGTAGCGAATGCCGCCCTTGGCGGGGCCGCGCGCGATGGAGTGCTGGACGCGGTATCCGGTGAAGACTTCGACGCGGCCGTCATCGAGAATGATGGGGATGGCGACGGTGAG
This sequence comes from Candidatus Sulfopaludibacter sp. SbA3, assembly GCA_945900935.1. Lineage (GTDB taxonomy): Bacteria > Acidobacteriota > Terriglobia > Bryobacterales > Bryobacteraceae. The sequence continues at coordinate 7,811 of CAMDKT010000198.1, forward strand.
TTCCTTGGAGGGAGTCTTGAGAATTTTGCGCATGCCGTCGTCGAGATTGAGCTTGGCGGCAGCATTCTCAAAGCGGATGGCGGCGTTTTTCCAGGGGTTAAATTCGTCGGCGGCGTGCGGGGCGAGCATCGAGCCTCCGGATTCATTATGGCATGGGAGGTTCATTTGGATTGGCTTTTCACCGGCCGGGCGACCGGTGCCACCTTACGGAGACTTTGTGGTTACCGCACGGTATTCTACACTGGATTGCAGTGATTTCACGACGGACATTTTTTGCGCTGCTGACGGCTTCGACGCTGGCGGCCGGGACGAAGAAGTATTGCGGCATACGGTTTCGGACGATATCGAAGGGCCGGTCGGCAAGACGGTATTTCTGGATTCATGGCGACGAAACAACAGCGCGGGATGTGCTGACAGCGCATATGACCCGGTTTCGCGGGCGGGCGTTGCTGGTGGAGAATCCGACGCGAGTGATTCAATCCGGAGCAGTGACGTTTGATCCGAACCGGATGTTCACCGCGGCTGCATTGGAACGGAATCTGGTGCGGTTGAATCCGGAGGCGAGCGAGGCGGAGCGGCGACGGGTTCATAAGATGGTTGCGCGTGACCGGGAGAAACTATTGCGGGCGCTGACGCCGCCGTCGAATGGATTACTGACCGTATTGCACAATAACAGCCAGGGATACTCCATCAAAGACGAAGTGGACACCAGCAATGCCATTTCGATGCCGACGCCGGGTGAGCCGAATGACTTTATGTTATGCACGGATGTCAATGACTTCGCGTTGCTTAGACAGTCACCGTTCAATGTAGTCTTGCAGAATGAAGCGAAGGGGGAGGATGACGGCAGCTTGTCGCGGCTGGCGGCGGCGCGGCGGATCCGTTATGTAAATATAGAAGCGGCAATGGGGCGGGCCGCGGCGCAGCGGGCGATGCTGGAATGGGTAGAGACGCATTTGCCGTGAGGCTCTCCTTCGCTCGCGTGGAGGCGGCGGCGAGGTCATTGAGAAGCGGGGCGTAGGCGGTAGGATCAACCATGCCGCCGGGGAGGACAATAATCCCGGTGGCGCGTTTGTTGGCGCGCGGTTGAAAGTGGATACCGGCGTCGTCGTCAGTGACTTTGACAGCGGAATTCGTCCGCAAAGTTTGCTCAGGAACTGCGTCGGCGTGATAACCCCAGATCATCCAGATGGTGAAAGAAACGCCGAAGAGCGGAAATACTAAGGGAGCCTCACACGCTCAGACTAGCTGATACTGACGGCGATCCGGCAAAAGGCGGCGGAAGATGGCCGCCTGCGGCTCCGACTGGAGGGCACAGCGGCGGCCGTGGGAGATGCCGTCGACGAGGATTCGGGAACCGTTCACGGACACGCGGTAGGCCATTTCAGCACCGGACTCGCGGGCGAGGGAATCGAGCGGCCAATCGCTATCGGCCACCATGCGG
>CAMDKT010000199.1 GCA_945900935.1 Candidatus Sulfopaludibacter sp. SbA3
CAGTTTCGGTGATTCCGCTGACCGATTTGAAGAGCAGGATCAAGGGGTATACGCGCGAGGCGATGGCGAATTGCCCGTATAACGATCAGATGCTGACGCGGGCTCGCCCGCCGGTTAGCGGACCGTCGATTGTGCCGCAAACGGTGGGCGCGGGATCGCCGATTAAGCATGTGATTTATATCATCAAAGAGAACCGGACGTATGATCAGGTTTTTGGCGATATTGCTAAGGGAAACGGGGATCCGCGGCTAACGATATTTGGGCGAAAGGTGACGCCGAATCAGCACCGGCTGGCGGAGCAGTTTGTGTTGTTCGACAACTTGTACTGCGATGGGGAAGTGTCGGTGGATGGGCATTCGTGGTCGAATTCGGCGTATGCGACGGATTTTAACGAGAAGCGGTGGCCGCCGCAGTATGGAGGGATTTCGGCATCTGTGAATGGGCCGGCGACGATTCCGGCGTCGGGACATATGTGGGATTTGGCGGCGAAGAAAGGGCTGACGTATCGGTCGTATGGGGAGTATGCGGCGCGGGTGAGCGATGGCGACCAGATGGACGCGGCGCAGGGGGTGACCGGGTTGGTAGGTCATGTGTCGCCGAAGTTCCGGCTGCCGGGGATGCGGGATACGGAAAATGTGAAGGCGTTTTTTGATGAGTTTTCGCGGTTTGAAGAGGCTTATGATTCGCCGGATCCGCTGAAGCGGCTGCCGAATTTCGTGGTGATGAGTTTGGGTGAGAATCACACGCAGGGAACGCGCGCCGGAGCGCATACGCCGACGGCGGCGGTGGCGAATAACGATTGGGCGGTGGGGCAGTTGGTCGATCGTGTTTCGCATTCGAAGTATTGGGCGAACACGGCGATTTTTATTATTGAGGATGATGCGCAGAACGGGCCGGATCATGTGGATTCGCGGCGGACTGTGGGTTTGGTGATTTCGCCGTTTACGAAGCGGAATGCCATTGACTCCACGCTATACACGACTTCTTCGATGTTGCGAACGATGGAGCTTTTATTGGGGTTGCCGCCGATGACGCAGTATGACGCGGGGGCGACGCCGATGTACGCGGCGTTTACGGAAAAGGCGGATTTAACGACGTACTCGCATGTCGGGCCGGAAGTGGATGTGAATGCGAGGAATACGGCGCTGGCGTGGGGGGCGAAGGCTTCCGGAGAGATGGATTTTTCGGACTATGACCGGGCGCCGGAGTTTGCTTTGAATGAGATTATTTGGAAAAGTGTTCGGGGGGCTCGTTCACAGATGCCGCTGCCGGTGCGGCATTTTCATTTTCGGTATTAGGGGGGATAAGGAACGTAGGAGACAGCAAAGTTGTTAAGATATCAGCAACATGGAGTTCGATCTGACACGATTGGGTGAAATGCACCCGTTACTGGCAAAAAGCACGGCTTCTGAATTCGCCCACAGCTCGGCAATCGGCCTTGGGCGTCATGGGCACAAGCCTGGCGTGCAATTGAGCCTCATCTTGAAGGGCCGTTCGGAGCCAAACACACTGCAGTGGGTGGAGGCTCCCGCCGGGGCTACTGCTCAGCTCGATTTTCACCGAGTTACGGAAGACACGGCGGAGGCCGTAGCGCTTGCTATCGCGCATGTAGCCAATGGCTGGGTTGTGCGCAGAAGACTCCAGCGAGGAGAGTTTGCGGATTGGCTCCTCATCGATCGACGCAATGGCCTCATTGCCATGGAGGTCAGTGGTGTCGATAAGATGGACGTATCCGGGCGTCGAATGCGAGAGAAGCTCGAACAGGCAAGAAAGTGTCAGTTGCCAGGAAAGAAGGTGGCTTGCGTCGTAGAACTCCAGCCGCCCAGATCGCGTATGAGGGTCGTGTAGCCTCAAATGGAACTTGAAACATTGTATCCCTTAGTCACAGACGCCATCCGTCGAGCGGAGGTGCTCGACGAACTTGGCGCTCCAGGCGCGCGGCAGGCTTATCTGGACGTTTCCCTATTGGAAGAACGCATCGCCAGACTTCTCCCTCAAACGGATGTTGAGGGAGTGATAGCGAGGCGCGGGGCTGTGAGGGCGGCAATCGCGGCTCATGAATTTCGGCGAGCGACAGATCTCGTAACCAGATACGCCGCGGAGGGCGGTATCGACGGTTCCGTTCGAGCCGCTCTAATTGCGCTCGGGGAGGAAGCCGCCTCGTTTGTCGCGCAGGACGAATGCTCAATGACAGCACGGTACCCGCAAGCATCAGCACGGTATGGAATCGCCGAACTCCGGCGCTTTGCCCGGGCATACTACGATCAGGGAGCACCACTTCCAATCTACTGAGTGGGCGACGTGGAAACTTTCACATTTTACTCTTACAAAGGCGGTACCGGCCGGAGTCTGCTCGTCGCAAACGCAGCGAGATACTTGGCGTCGCTAGGAAAACGAGTTGTCGCCATCGACTTCGATTTGGAGGCGCCGGGCCTTCACTACAAAATGTACATCGGAGGCGCGAAGGGGCGGACGGGGGAAACCATCCCGGAACGCGGAGTTGTGGACTATTTGTTGGCGGCGGCGGAGGGCGAAAGCAGTCCTCAACCGCTGACGCGTTACCTTACTTCGGTCGCGCTTCCAGCAAGCACACCTGGAAAGCTCTATCTGATGCCGGCGGGAGCCGCACCGTCAGGCGCGTACTGGAAATCGTTGTCAGCGCTGACGCGGCGGGACTTTTTCTCCGATCCAAACGGCGCTGGAATAGCAGCCTGTCTCGAGCTCAAGGCCCGGATAGAAGTCGAACTGGAGGCGGACTTCATTCTGATTGACTCCCGCACGGGCATCACGGAGATCGCGGGACTTGCGACGACATTGCTCGCGGACAAGGTCGTCTGCCTGATGATCAACAATCGGGAAAGTCTGGTTGGCGTCCGCGCGGTGATGAGAAGTTTTGGTCCCGCTCCGCGGCTCAATGTTCAAGGTCCTATCGAATTGCTGCCGGTACTGAGCCGTGTACCTGAGAAGGATGACGCGACGCAACAAGAGGTGCTGCGCTTCCTCAATGAACCCGGACCAAGTCCAAGTGAAACGCTCGCTTTGAAACGAATTTTCGTGCTGCGAGTCGATCCCGACTTGGCCGCGAAAGAGAGGCTCTACATCGGCAGCGGAGATTCCAACGCGCAATCCAATCTTCACAAGGATTATCTGGCATTCTTTGAAGCCATGGTGACCGCCGACCCGAAGTTGCTGTCCGCCGCCGCAAGAAGGCTTGAGGCAATCGCGGCCATGAAATCCTGGCTAATTGAGCGCTCTGACGTTCATCGCAATCGAAGGCTTACGCCTGACGGTTTTGGAGAAGAACAAATAGAGGAAGGCGTGGAACTCGGAAAGACCGGGAAGCGCTATGCTGACCTGGTTGCTTACGGCGGGAAAGATCGAAGTGAGCCTCTGCTGGCTGTTGAGTACGTCGAAGATTTGAAGACTTCCAAGGCTTGGCAGAGCTGGGAAATGGAGACAAGCCTGCGGTGCGTGGTGCTGATCGGGAAGGAAGAGGGCGGGTATTTTAAAAAACGCTGCTTTACGCGGGGAAAGCGCGGGCAGAAGTTTATCGAGCGCGACGATAGCGCCGGCTGGGGTATTCAATGGCCGGTGAGTTTCACGGCGCTCGACGATCCGGGCGACCGTTCTGTCGATTCGATGCTGCGGTCTGTCCAACGCGGAGAAGATAGCTTCATCGGTCTCTTGGTCAGGGAGTGGCAGCATTCGTCATTTGCTACTCTGCATGGCGGCTTTCCCTATCGGCCCCAACTTGCCCGACGGATTCTCGATGGACTCGCACAGGTGACCGACCCTGAAATCGAAATGCGGGTTCTTTCGCGGTCCGCTCCCGATCCGTTCGAACGAGATCATGAAGGAATGAAGCACGGCGGATCCCCGGAGGAGATGACCACCCGTGAGTTGCACGCGCCGCTCTGGTGGCGATTCTCTGTGCAATCAAAGATCGAGTATTCGGGCCGCCGCGGGCGAATGCACGAGAGTCAGATTTTTGCTGGGATAGAACTACTCGCTCGCGATCTAATGGGACTGGCGTTTGATGCGGACCGGGACTTTCGACAGGAAGCGAAACGGCTGATTGGACCGGAGAAAACTTTAAACGACGATGAAGTCTCAATCTACAAGTTCGCCGGCTTGCTGAGGGAACGAGAACTCAGTTTTGAACTTTCCGGCGATGCGCCGCCGGAGCTCGTTAGACGCGCCGCCCTGGACCACTTGCGCGGCGATGGCGAGTCCCGGAGCAGCGATTCTACATGGGCGCGTGCCGAGGCCGTCAGCAGAGACGCTTTGGCCGATGCCAGGCTGCTTGGCCGGCTCGCCCGCAATTCGAGCCAACCACTTCAAATTGTGATAACGAATCTGCTTGGCTCTTACGATGCGGACAAATGCACAATTACGATCTATTCCAAGTTGATCGATTGGGCGTCTCGCGTCCTCGGCGTTGAGGAGCGGGCCTTGGCAAATGTGGTATTTCTCCATATGACGGTCTACGCGATTTGTCATCTCGGACGGGATCTTGACGGCCGGATGTGGGACAATTTTGGACTGCCGCCTGCTAGAGATATTGGGTATCGTTCAAGTCAGTTTCTTGAAACACTCGCTCATTATTTCTCTTACCGCCTGATTCAACGCCTTGAAGACACCTCACTGATGACTGCCTTTGAACGGCTTAGCGCTTGCCAGCCGCCGGAATTTCAAGGCTGGGAGAAATTGCGGAATGTGCCGGTCGAAGAGGTTCGAAAGATTCTCATACAGGCTCGCGATGGGCTCGGGGCCGCCTTTGGGATCGCTGGCCCACACTGGATGCCGTAACAGGGAGTGGCTCGTTGGGCCAAAGCGATGCTCGATCTGAACGATTGGCGTGCTCGCGATGCAGAATCAGATCTATTGGTCCGGTAGGCGGCTAACCGTGCATGTGGATTCGCGGCGGACGATGGAGCTTTTATTGGGGTTGCCGCCGATGACGCAGTATGACGCGGGAGCGACTCCGATGTACGCGGCGTTTACGGAAAAGGCGGATTTAACGGCGTACTCGCACGTGGGGCCGGAGGTGGATGTGAATGCGAGGAACACGGCGTTGGCGTGGGGGGCGAAGGCTTCCGGAGAGATGGATTTTTCGGACTATGACAGGGCACCGGAGTTTGCTTTGAATGAGATAATTTGGAAAAGTGTGCGGGGGTCTCGATCCCAGATGCCGTTGCCGGTGCGGCATTTTCATTTTCGGTATTAGGGGTTTATCTCACACGAGCGTGTTCCGCCGCAGAATGGCACATCGGCACTCTCCGCCTTCAATCCCGTTCCGGCCGGCCCACACCGTTCCGCAGGGAGCGAAGAACCTCCAGGCCGGCATCTCGATCTACACGTTCTTCAACCTCACCGAACGCCTGAAGTCAACATGCAGAGCCTGCAAACGGCGTACTGGACGCCGTGCCAGATTCAGTTCACCGGCCGCTTCCAAGCTTGCTCAACATCTCCGCCGCCTCCTTCCGAACCGCCGGGTCCGGGGCGGCGGCTGCTTTTTGCAGATGCGGAATCGCGGTCGCCGTCTGGCCGCTGGCGATCAGCATCCGCGCCAGGAGCAGCCGTGCGTCGGTGAACTCGGGGTCGGCTCGGAGAGACTCCTCCAATTGCCGCCGCGCTTCGTCGAACTCGCGTGCGCGGCCCAGGGCCATTGCGAAATTATAGTGCGCACGGGCGTCGCCGGGGTGGAGCCGTAGCGAGGTTTCGAAATGGTATCGCGCCTGACGGAAGTCTCCTTTTCCCGCGAGCACGTTGCCAAGGTTGTTGTGCGCATCGGCGTAGTCCGGTTGCATTCGGATGGCCTCCCGGAAGGCCTGTTCGGCCCGCGCGTTGCTTCCTGCCGCCAACCAGACGACGCCCAAATTGTTGTGTGGTTCCGGCATGTCCGGATCGAGCGTGATCGCCTTTTGGAACGCGGCGGCGGCCTCGATTGTCTTTCCTTGCACGCGGTAGGTCTGGCCCAGTTGATGCCAGGCGGAGGCGTCATTGGGGGCGGCGGCGGCAGCCCGCTTCAGGACCGCCAGCGCCTCGGCATACTGTCCCGCCTCCCGCAGTGCCGAGCCCAGTTTCAACAGGCCGAACGCCGAACGCGGGTTCCGCCGCACCGCCTCCCGATACAGCGGCAGCGCCTTTGTCGGCTGCCCGCTGTATCGCCACGCTTCGGCGAGTCCGAGGTAAAATTCCGGTCGCGCCGGACGATGCCGTTCGATAGCCGCCGCGAGCCGACCGATGCCGCCGCTCAGATTGCTCTTGTCGATCACCTGCGCCAGCGCCAGATACAGTTCGTTGTCCGGCGTCGCGGGCAATTTTTCGGGATAGTACAGCACGACCTCGCCCCGATAGGCCGTCACAGCAGTTTCGTGCCGTTCCGCCCTTTCCGCCAGCAGATCGCCGGCGGGGGGCTTCCTCTGGATGAAATGGTCGGTCGCCACCGAGTGGACGACATCTTCGGTTCGCCGTTTCGGCATGTGGCAATCGGCGCAGCCGGACTCACGGGTGTGCTTCGCCGACGCCACCGCTCGATCGAATTCCGCGGAATGGCAGCGGCGGCACGCTGCGTCGTAATGCCGCGTCGCCTCGGCCCCGCGCGGCGCGTCGTGCGGATTGTGGCAACTGGCGCACCGCAACCCGCCCTCGCTTTCCAGAAAGCACTTCGATCGCCGCATTCGGTAGACCGCGTTGACGATTTCGAACTTGTCATCGCGCCCCTGATTGGGGGCATGATCGAAGAATAGCCAATCGGCGCTCAGCGGCTCGCCCGGCCGGTATGCGAATGGACCGCGACCGTACCTTTGGATGGAGTTTGGCAAGGGAAAGCTCGTACTTTCCAGATGGCACTGGATGCAGACCTCCTCCCGCCGCTCCGCGCTCAGCCGTGACGGGTTAACGATGGCTTTTCGGATTTCATCGATCTTGACCCCGCCTGTCCCAGCCAACTGCGCGTGTCTGCGTCCAGGGCCATGGCACCGCTGGCAGTCAATTCCAACTGGCAATGGATCGACATACACCGGCTCGGCAAACGGCCGGTCGTGTCCCGCCGGAATCTTCGGATATCCGTTGTGGCAGAACATGCAGTCATATGTGATCTTGCGGCGGAATCCTTCGTGATCGGGGCGATCATATCCCGGATTCATCGCCAAGTAGCCGCCTTTTTCCGCGTACCAGCCGAGCGGCAGTTCGACCAGCGTGTTGCGGGCGCTGCGATGCAAGTACGTGCGGGCGTGGTTGCCGGACCCCAGGATGAAGTCGATCCGCTTCTCCATGACGTTCCGCTCCCGCCCATCGGGACCGGTCTGGTGGCGGCGTTGAAAGTACTTACCTTCCCGCCAGAACATCGTGAAGTAGCTGTCGGAAGGTTTGTGGTAGAAAGCGCCGCTCGGGCTTTCGGGCGTGTTCGCCGCGGACGGGGGATAGAAAGACCGTCCCATTCCCGTCTTCCGGTAGGTTTCCCAGATACTTCGATGACAAACGGCGCAGGTTTCGGGCGCCGCGTATTCCTGGCCGTCGAGACCAGGCTGAGCGGATGCGGTTTGAGCGGGAACGGGGGACTGGAGAATGAGGGCCGCGCAGATCGCCAGGCCCAGTGCTCCCGCGATGACCGCTCCGCGCCGAATGGCCGGGCCTCCGCCGTCGAGACCGTCTTTCGTTGATGTCCAGGACATGAAGTGCTGTCGGAGAGTGTCTCATCATGTCATGCGGCATATCAAGCGCCTGCCCCGCGCGGACCATGCCTGGATGGGCGTCCGCGACGCTCTTGAAACGGGCTTCGCCGCCGCCCGCGCTTCCGGAATCTCACGAAACGCCGCCAAGCCGCATGAGGCTCCATCATGCTTAAATCGAGAGTGGAGGAACTGATGACTCTCGAACTGGAACTTTCCGAACAGATGAGCCAACTCATGGCCGATCAACTCCGCGACGGCGAATTCAAAAGTCCGGAGTCCCTCGCTATGGCAGCCATTGCTCGTTTCCTCGACGACAAAGCGGAGGACGCCCATATACAAATGCTGCTCGACGAGGCCGAAGCTAGCGGCCCATATCTTGAGTTTACGGCAGATGAGTTCAGCTTGGAGTTGGACAAGATCATGGCGGAAGCAAGGGCTGAGGTCCTGCTTCGCGGGGGCACAATTTTACCTTAAATGAGACGGATTCGAATCCGGCCTAGAGCGCGGCGTGATCTGATGGACACGATCGATAACCTCTTTGAAACATTGGGGAATTCCAAGGCCGAACACTTCCTCGTCTTCTACTCCGTGGACGCTGAGTTTCTTAGCATCGACCGCATCCTCCACGCCAAGCGCGATTATAATCGCCAACGATTGTAGCGCTACTGGAACGGATCAATCAAATCCAAACCCAGCCCGGCGAACGTCCCCGGCCGGCCCGTCACCAGCGCCAGCCCATGCTCGGCGGCCGTCGCGGCCACTAACATCTCGGTCTCCCGCGCCAGCGGTCGCGAAACCGACACCATCATCTGCCCCCACCGCGCCGCCACCGCCGGTGTCACCGGCAGCAATAGCTCCGAGCCCAGCCCCCGAAAGGCAAAGCTCCACCATGCCAACATCTGCGAACGGCGCCGCGCATCCGCCACACCCCGGATCGCCCGCTCCATCTCGCCCGCGGTGATGACGCTCAAGAATTTCGGACGGTCATAGGCCCACGCAAACCACGCCTCCACTTTCGGAGCCGGTCGTGTCGCCAGCGTTTCCGCAATCACATCGGTCGCCAGCAGGTAACCGTTCATAGCTTCACCCCGCTGCCCGCCAGCGGGGAGTTTCGCAAAATTTCATATAGGTCCGGCTGTCGATGGCGGCCCGTCAGCCGGTCGTACTCCTCCCGGCTCATCACCACAACTTCGCCGCCGCCCTGGCGCGTTACCAACTGCGGACCCGCTGCCAGCGTCTGGCGAAACAGCTCGCTGAATCGCGCCTTCGCGTCCTGGAGTTTCCACTCCCCGTGTAGTGTTTTCATACTAGTCAGACTAGTCAGAGTTTAACAGATTACCCTGTGCCGCGGCGCTAGAATGGAGGAGACAAACGATGTTCGAAAATCTCAGCGATAAACTGCAGAAGGTCTTCAAAAGCCTTCGCGGCGAGGGCAAACTCACCGCGGAGAATATGGATGTCGCCCTCCGCGAAATCCGCGTCGCCCTGCTCGAAGCCGACGTCCATTTCAAAGTCGTCAAACAGATGATCGA
>CAMDKT010000200.1 GCA_945900935.1 Candidatus Sulfopaludibacter sp. SbA3
CGGGGCTTGGCTCCATCGGCCACCGGCTTTCCGTGCGGCCAGCCAGTCCGTGCTCGCCAAAATTGACCCATTATGTTGTGCACAACATAATGGGTCCTCCTCGCTGTTTGGTGTGGGTAAGGACGGGTGTGCGCAATGAGGGCATTCGGTTCCTGGAGGCGTCGGCAAGGAAGGAATCTCGAATGGATGAGGGGCGTGAGGGAGTGCCGGGTTCCCTTCTTGGAGTTTGAAGTTGGAAACGACAATATCGCCGTCGCGGCGGTGGGAGTGTGGAACTCGCGCCTTTTTGCGATTTCCACGGCCCGCCATTTCCACGACCGGTCTTGCGGGCCGAATGCTCTTGCCAGGACCAGCTAAGCCGGCTCTCTTACCCATACCAAACAGCGAAAAACCCCGGAGCCTGCAAGCGCGAATTGGTGTTCGCATCGACGAACTGGCCAGCAACCCCCGCGACTCCCGGATTTCCGCGCCGCTTAGAGGCGCGGGTGACCTGCAAAAATCCCGCGTGGGAGGGTGGAGTGTAGACTTCAAAATTGACGACGAGTCCCGAATCGTTTCTCTCGTCACGATCGAGAGGCGCGGTCAGGTGTACAAAAGGCTGTGAAGGCGTCGACCGGCGATCGTAGCCCCCCCCCCAGATGACATACCCAGCCATTTACGCGATACTCGTATTCTCGGAGGCCCAATGGGTGATGCAATCGGAATGATCGAAACGCGCGGTTTGGTCGCCATGATCGAAGCCGCTGACGCCATGGTGAAAACCGCCAAAGTAACCGTAGTTGGCTGGGAAAAAGTCGGTTCGGGCTACGTCACCGTTACCGTCCGCGGCGACGTCGCCGCCGTCCGCGCCGCCACTGACGCCGGGGCCGCCGCCGCCCGCCGCGTCGGTGAACTCATTTCCGTTCACATCATTCCGCGCCCGCACAGCGGCCTGGAAAACGTCCTGCCTATCGGCAAGAGCAACGGAAAATGATCCTCGCTCGCGTCGTCGGAACCATCGTCGCCACCCGCAAAGACCCGCGACTGGAGGGCGCAAAACTCCTCATCTGCAAGCCTGTCTCGCCCGAAGGGAAAGACGAATCCGGTTACGTCGTCGCCATCGACACCGTCAGCGCCGGCTTCCGCGAAACGGTCCTCCTCGTCAGCGGCTCCAGCGCCCGCATGGCCGAGGGCTGCAAAGATAAACCCATTGACACCGCCATCATCGGCATCGTCGATTCGCTCTCCATCGACGAAGGCAGCAAAGGCGCCTAGCCCATGTACCTCGGTCGCGTCATCGGTCGCGTCTGGTCCACTGTCAAGGACCCCGCTCTCGCCGCCCAGCGGCTGCTGCTCGTGCAGCCCCTAACGCCGGAAGGCCTTCCAACCGGGAAACGCCTCGTCGTCACCGACGCCGTGGGCGCAGGCGCAAATGAACTCGTCTACTGGTCGAAAGGCAAGGAGTCCAGCTTCCCGTTTCTGCCCAACGAAGTCCCTACTGAGATGACGATCGTTGGCATTGTTGACGCCCTCAACGTGGATCGAGGCGCCTGACCCATGCTCATCGCCCGTATCATCGGCGACGTCACCGCCACCCACAAACACCCCAGCCACGAAGGCCAGAAACTCCTCCTCGTTCAGCCAGTGGAATTGGATCTGAAAACGCCGCGCGGCGACGCCGTTATCGCCGTCGATTCCGTCGATGCCGGCCTCGGTGATCTCGTTCTCCTCGTCACCGAAGGCTATAGCGCCATGACCAGCGTCAATCGGCCCAATTCACCGATTGACATGGCCGTCCTCGGGGTGATCGACACCGTCAACATCCCCTCTTCTCCGCCGCATCCGGCTGTTCGGCCCCCGGTATAGCAGCACTCCCGCCAGCCAGACTCCACCCAATAGCCGGAAGACCGTCACCACACCAAACAGCATGTGTAACCTGGCGAACCGCGCCCGGTCCGCCATCAGCATCTCCGCCGGCCGGAAGTCCAGAATTCGTCCCTGCGACACTACTTGCGGCGTCAACAGAAAGTGGGACGCGAACGCGGCCAGCAACAGCACCCCGGCCAGAATCGTCGCCCTGCGGTTATAGTTCGAAAGGAGCAGCAACGATGTCAGGGCGAGCAGGATTCCCAATTCCCCCAACCCCGAAACCTCAAACAAAGTCCGGTTGATTTCCGCCGCCACATACCGAAACAGTTGGTGGACCATCGGCTCACCCAGCACCACCAACGCGGGCCCCGCCTCGGTGGGCGGCGTCTTCGCTATATTGTTCGCCACTTGGAATCCCAACGCCGCCACGCAGGCAATCGTCACGACCAAGGCGAACCAGGCTCCCAGCAGAAATGTGATAAGTCTTCGTGTATGCATGTAAACTGACCATTTTAACGCATCATGCGCCGCCGCCACTTTCTTCAACTCCTCGCCGCCTCTCCCGCGCCTCCCAATATCATCCTCGCCATGGCTGACGATCAGGGCTGGGGCGACACTTCCTATAACGGGAATCACATCCTTTCCACGCCGAATCTCGACGCCATGGCCAAGGCCGCCATCCGCTTCGACCGCTTCTATTCCGGCGCTCCCGTCTGCTCGCCAACCCGTGGCAGCGCGCTCACCGGCCGCCATCCCTTCCGCTACGGAATCTTTTTCGCCAACGCTGACGGCGGTACCGACTCCCCTTCCAAATACCCCCTCCCCGCTCGCGAACAAACGCTTCCCGAATTCCTCAAGCCCCTCGGTTATTCCACCGGCCATTTCGGCAAATGGCACCTCGGCGACTTCTCCGGCCTCATGCGTTCCGCGCCCACTGACAATGGCTTCGACGAGTTCTTCTCTACCACGCGCAAAGTCACCACCGTCAACCCCGAATCCTACTGGACGCACAACGGCCCCGTCTCCGCCGCGCAACTCGAAGGCGATGACTCCCGCATCCTCATGGACGCCGCCGTCTCCTTCATTGAACGAGCCGCCCAAGCCGGCAAGCCCTTCTTCGCCGTCATCTGGTTCCACGCGCCGCATGAACCCGTTGCCGCCACCGAACGCCATCGCGCGCCCTACACCCAATACCCCAGCAAGCCCGAAAACTACTACGGCGCCATCGCCTCTCTCGACGAACAAATGGGCCGCCTTCGCGAGACACTCCGCTATCTCAAAATCGAGCGCAACACCATGCTCTGGTACGCCAGTGACAACGGCCCCGAAGGCGACCGCCAATCCGCAGCCTGGCCCGGCAATGCCGGCCCTTTCCGGGGCCGTAAACGCAGCCTCTTCGAAGGCGGCATTCGTGTGCCGGCACTGCTGGAATGGCCCGCCCGCTACAGCTCACCCAAGGTCATTCGCGCCGCCGCTTCCACCAGCGACTACCTCCCCACCATTCTCTCCGCCCTCAATCAGCCGCTTCCGAAAGAGCTTGACGGCATCAACCTCCTCCCCATCCTCGACGGCAAACGGCCTCTCCGCCAATCGCCTCTGGCCTTTGAAACCATCAACGACTCGCGCGGTTCACCAAAGCTGGGCTGGATTGAGGATCGCTGGAAACTCCTCACCAATCTCGACGGCAAGGAAGAAATGCTCTTCGATCTCGATGCCGATCCCGAAGAGCAGATGAACCTCGCCGGAAGCCAGCCGCGGATTGCCTCCTCGCTTCGTGCCAAACTCGAAAGGTGGCGCGCCTCCTGCGCCCGCAGCCGACAAGGACTCTAACCATGCGCTTCTTCTTATTTCTGGCCGCTCTTCCCCTGCTCTCCGCCGACGCCGATCTCATTCTCCACAACGGGAAGATCGTCACCGCCGATGTCCGCTTCAACGTCGTCGAAGCCATCGCCATCAAAGCCGGTAAAATCACGCGCACGGGCACAAGCATCGCCATCCTTGCCGCCGAGAAAGGCCCGCGCACCAACGTCGTCGATCTTGCCGGAAAGACCGTCCTGCCCGGTCTCATCGACGCCCACGTCCACGCCATCGGCGCGGGCTTGAGCGAGTTCAAATCCAAGCTCCCGCCGCTCGATTCCATCGCCGATATCCAGAACTACATCCGCGAAAAGGCCAAGACAACGCCGACCGGCGAATGGATCATCGTCCCCCGCACGCTCCCTCCGCGTCTCAAGGAACAGCGCTTCCCGACGAAGACAGATCTCGACGTCGTCACCACGCATCCGGTCGCCTTCGATGGCAGCTACGTCTGGTCCGCCAACACCGCCGGTCTCAAGTTGAGCGGCATCACCCGCGACACGCCCAACCCCGCCGGCGGCGAAGTCGTCAAAGGCCCCGACGGTGAGCCCAATGGAATCCTGCGCGCCGCCAACCAACTCCTGAAAGGCATTCGAGACGAAGCCCGCGCCACCGAAACCGAACGGCAGCAGGCGCTCGAAACCATGCTCAAGCTTTACGCCGCCGCCGGTCTCACCACCGTGGGCGACCGCGCCGTCACCGCCCTCGACGTCACGACCTATCAGGCCCTCAAAGCCCAATGCCGCCTTCCCGTCCGCGCGGTTCTCACATGGCGCATCGACGCCTCGCGCCCCATCGAGAAAATCGAGGAGGAGATCAACGCCAAAACCTGGACCACCAATCAAGGCGACGAGCGCCTGAAGTTCGGCACATTCAAAGTCACTCTCGATGGCGGCCAGTCCGTCGGCACCGCGTATCAACGCATGCCCTACGGCCCCTATGGCCGCCAACTCTACGGCCAGACCAATCCCGACGCCCGCGGAACGCTCTTCGTCGATCGCGAAAAGCTCACCCGCATCTTCCGCGCCGCGCGCAACAAAGGCTGGCAACTGACATCTCACGCGCAAGGCGGCGCGGCCATCGATGTCCTGCTCGACGCCTTCGAAGCGCTCGACAAAGAGAAGCCCATCGCCCCGTCCCGCTCCCATGTCATGCACGGCAGTTTCATGAGCGAAGAGGCCATCGCCCGCATGAAGAAAATGGGTATCCTCGCCGACGTGCAAGGCGGCTGGCTGCACTTCGACGTGCCCGCGCTCGAACAGGTCTTCGGCTACAAGAACATGCGCTACTTCTTCCCGCTGCAGTCGTATCTGAAGTCCGGCATCATCATCGCCGGCGGCAGCGATCACATGATCGGCCACGACAAGAATCGCGCAGTCAATGCCTTCAACCCCTTCTTCAATATGTGGATGTCCATCTCCCGCAAAACGCGCGAGGGCAAGCTTATCTATCCCGAAGAGAAAATCACTCGCGAACAGGCCTTGCGCATGTACACCAACGGCTCAGCCTATCTGCACTTCAGCGAGAAAACGCTCGGATCGCTGGAGGCCGGCAAGCTCGCCGACCTCGTCATCATCGACAAGGATTTCCTCGCGTGCCCCGAAGATGACATCCGCCATATTCAGGCGCTCGCCACCGTCGTCGAGGGCAAACTCGTCTACGGCACTCTTTGAGAAACCGTTTCCGGGGAAGGGAAGTCCGCCGGCAATTTCTGCGTCACTTTTCCCGTCGCCGCCCACTCCGAACCTCGCTGGTAGGTCACGATAAAATCCACCGATTGCACCGCCGGCGCCGCGTGTCCAATCGCCGTGTGAAACACGCGGCCCTTCCCATACGGCAGCACCATCAGCAGCGGTTCATGCTCGCCGTTGCCGCCGGTCGATGGGTCGGAGAATCCCGTCGCCAGCACATGCACGTTCTTCGCCGGTCCGCGCAGATTGTCGTAAAGCTCGTCCTGCGCGTGCATCCACTCCTTCGGCAGCCCGCGCGTAATCGGGTGCGCCCCGTCGCGAAGCACCATCTTGTAGGCGTGCTGCTTCCCGTGGTGCCCGCCGCGCCCCGGCGTCAAATCCGGCACCCACTTGCCCTCACGCAATCGCAGATACGGCCCCGACTTCTCCGTCCGGTTCCCCCAGCCGCCCAGGCCGATCATCTCGTTAAACTCCGGCCACGTGGGGAACGCGTTGTTCGCCGCGTGAACGACCACGAGTCCGCCGCCGCCCTTCACATAGGCCGTAAAATCGGCCTCGGTTTCCTTCGCCCAATCCTCGCCGTTGTAGTTCAACACGATGATCGCGTAGTCCTTGAACTTCGGCCGAAACGTCGCCATGTCGCCGCCCTTGGCCGGCGTTGTCGCGACATCGACCGTGAACATTCCCGTCTCTTCCAAATACCGCTTCAGATACGGCGAGGTCAGCTTCCAGTCGTGGTTGTTCTGCCCATCGATCAACAGCGCCTTCCGCTTCGCGGCTGCCAGCGCCGGCACTGCCATCAGCAACAATTCTCTCCGCCGAATGTTCATCTTCAAATGCTACATTACTAACGGCATGCTTGGCCAAGACCACTACATCTACCGCCTGCGCGCCGCCTGCATCCGGCAGCCGCAATTCAATCGGCATCAACTCGCCGCGCTTGACCGGGAACTCGCCTTCGTACGCGCCGCCGCCACTCCCGAAGAATATCTGGAAGCCAGTGGCCACCTGATCGGCCTCGCCCGCGCCACCGCGCTCGACCGCGCCGCCAACGCCCTCGACATCGCCCGCCGCTACGACGATCCCTGGGCCGCCGCCGCCTCGGGCATTGAGTACGAGCACGCCCAACAAGGCTCCAACCACGTCGAGCTGCTTACCAGCATCAACACCGGCCACCAGCGCGCCGCCGCCCTCCGCGCTCGATCCCAGAAAGCAAACGCCGCCTTCACCCGGCTCTTCCTGAACCTCCTCCACGTTCACACATCGAACTTCGAACTCGGCCCCGCTTACGCCGCCATCGAATCGTCCTTCCAAATCCTGCGCGATTCTGACCCGTTATTCGCCCCGCAAACATGGCTCGATCAACCCCGCTATCATCGCCGCCTTCCCTGGCACTCGGATCTGATCCACGAATGGCTCGCGCCGTATTGGGATGACGCCGCCGCGACTCCGCCTGCTATCCCCGCCGATCCAGGCGTCCTGATTTCACCCCCTTCAATCCCAATCGAAGATTGGCCCAACGCCGAGCCTCTGGAAGCGCCGCCCAGCACGACTCTCGCCGACATTTACCTTGCCCGGCAAAGCGAATGGCCCGACGAATTCCTCGCCGTCTTCTGGCAAACCGCCCGCGAGGAAATGCTCGCCGCGCGGTCGCCCATCGCGCAATACGCCGTCGCCACGGATTGGGAAGCCCGCTTCTCCGTGGAAGGCACGGCGAACATGCTCTGGGTCACAGCCCTGCTCGCCCCCCTCCGCGCCATTGCCAATCACGGCTGGGAGCAAAGCGACGATAGCCTTGGCGGAATTGAAAAGGCCAACGCCACAGTCCAAATGCTAACCGGCTACACCCCCGAAGAAATCGTCGCGCTGCCCCGTGTTCAGCATTTCCTCGAGCACAACCTCCAGCCACGCCTCGAACAGGGAACCGAAGGCTTCGGCGCCCTCGCTGGCGAGGCCGGTTTCGATTTCCTCAGGCACGCCATCAATTCGTGGTAGTCTTTGCCCATGGCTGCGCAAACACTGGATCTGCAAAACGCTCGGACCTTAACCGTGACCCCTTCCGAGGAGGGTGATCTCGTCGAAATCCACGCCAACGGCGGCCAACTCGAACTTCGCATCCGCCTCACTCCGGACGGCCCGGTCCTGCAAATGGAGAGCGTTCGTATTTCCTTGAAAGCCGCGGAAAACGTCGACGTGAACTGCAAGAATTTCGAAGTCCGCGCTACCGAAAGTGTCGATCTCCACTCCGACGGCGGCATGAGGCTCAGCGGTCAGGCCGACGTGAAAATTGACTCCGCCGGCAACGTCATCGTCAAAGGCGAAATGATCTACCTCAACTAATATGCCTCCCGCCGCACGCAAAACCGACAACGTTCTTCACGACGCTCCGCACTGCCACGCGCCCATTCATCCACCGGCGCCGGTGCCTACGCCTGTTCCGCATCCGCCGATTCCCCACCCCATCATGTTTGCCACCGTCCCCACCGTAAAGATCAACAACCTGGAAGCCGCCGTTGTCACCAGCATGACCAAACCGTGCATGATGCCAACGTGCGTCCCCGGCGGCCCGGGAATGGTAGCGAAAGGCTCGAGTTCGGTGATGATCGGGTTTTTACCCGCCGCCCGTTTGGGAGATATGGTTGCTTGGCCCAGTTGCGTCGCGCCGATCCCCAGCCCTACGGGCAAAATCATCCCGCCCTGTTCACCCAACGTCATCGTTGGCGGATAGTTCCCCTTGCGTCTCGAACACTGCGAACGCATCCAACCGATCTGCCCGCTCTGTTGGATCAACAACCAATCCGTCTCCGTGCTGCGAGTCTCCCGCGTTGCCCGCCAGGAGGGAGACGACATCCTCGAAGGCACGCTCCTGTGCCCCGAGCGAATGTGCCAGCGCGAGCATCCCATCATCGACGGCATCCCCGTTCTCCTGGCCAACCCCGCATCCTGGATCGAGAACCAACTCCCCTACGTTCTCCGCCGCCGCGATCTTTCTGACTTCACCGAATCCATCCTCGGCGATCTGGCCGGCGCCGGTTCCGCGCATGACCGCGAACGCGGCAACAATGGCATCTACGCCCACGCGCACTGGGCTGCTGACTCTCCTGCCTTGCTCAACGTCTTCAACGCCGCCAAAAGCCTTCTGGCCGTTCCCCCGCAAGGCCTCTGGCTCGACATCGGCTGCTCGGTCGGCCGCGGCACATTCGAGCTCGCCGCCGCCACGGGGGACCTCGCCATCGGCGTCGATCTCAACTTCTCCATGCTCCGCATCGCCGAAGAAATCCGCCGGACCGGCCGTGCCCGCTACGCCCGCCGCCGCGTCGGCCTCGCCTTCGATTTCATCGACGATCCTATCCCCGATCTTCCCGCCGGGAACGTCAGCTTCTGGTGTACGGACGTTTCCTCGCTCCCCTTCGCCGCCGCCAATTTCGATGGCGCTATCGCCCTCAACATGCTCGACTGCGTCCCCTCCCCGTTGGGCCTTCTCTGCGAAATGGGCCGCGTCCTGAAACCCAATTCCGAAGCCATCCTCGCCACGCCATTTGATTGGGCCACCGGTGCCACCGAAGTCGCCCACTGGCTCGGCGGTCACTCGCAGCGTTCGCCCCACGAAGGCTCTTCGCTCACCGAACTTCGCCGCGTCCTGTCGCCCGATTGCGCCGCCGGACTCGATACCGGTTTGTCCATCGAAGCCGAAGCGGACGGCGTAAAGTGGCGGCTCCGCACGTTCGAACGCGCCCACACCGAATACGACGTTTACCTCGCCCGCCTGCGCCGCA
>CAMDKT010000201.1 GCA_945900935.1 Candidatus Sulfopaludibacter sp. SbA3
CGCGCGAGCGCGTCACCGGACCGCAGGCGCCCGTCCGGCCCGGGACGCTTGGGCTCGGGACCGGCTCGGTCTCGATCCGCTTCCAGCCCGACGGCTTTGTCGGCGGATCGAGCCCGCAGAGCTTCTATCTCCGCGAACGCGAACGCACCGGCGGTCCGGCAGGGGCACCGCGCACGCGGAGCTCGGTCTGGATCACCCAATCGCAGAACCGTGCCAGCTATGAGGTCCAGACCAACGACGTCGCCATCGTCCGCCGTTGACCGGCGCCGCGCCGGCTTCACCTTGGCCGAGGCGCTCGCCGCGATGGCGTTCCTCGCTATCGTGATCCCCGTCGCGGTCAAGGCGATCCAGGTCGCGAACCTCGCCGGCCAGGTCGCCGAAAGGAAATCGGTCGCCGCCCGCGTCGCGGACCGCCTGATGAATGAGAAGATCGTCACCGGACAGTGGAAGCAGTCCGCCTCCAGCGGCGTCGCCGAGGAAGGCGCACGCCCGTTCCGCTGGAACCTGCAGAGCCGCGCCTGGGACAAGGACACCCTGCGCTTGCTGACGATGCAGGTGACCTATCAGGTCCAGGGCAAGGACTACGACGTGCGCCTCAGCACGCTCGTGGACAGCAGCCAGCCATGAGCATCCTCCCATCCATGGCGGGTGCCCGGTCCGTCACGACGGGATGCCCGGGCGCGAGGACGCGAGGGGGCGAGCGGGCCTTCGCTTCTCCCTCGCTTCCCCGCTCCCCCGCTCCCGGCCACGGCGCTTTCACCCTGATCGAGGTCCTGCTCGCCATCGTCATCTTCGCGCTCGTGCTGGCGGCCGTGAACGGCGTGTTCTTCGGCGCCATCCGTCTCCGGCAGAAGACCGCCGATTCCGCCGCGAAGGCGATGCCGGTGGAGCTGGCCTTGGCGACGCTGCGCCGTGATCTGTCCGGTATCGTCATGCCCGGCGGCACCTACGCCGGCATCCTCGACAGCGTCGCCACCATCCAAGGTATCAACCAACAGGACGTCGGCACCGAGATCTACACCACGTCGGGCGTTTTCCGCGATGGATCGCCGTGGGCCGATATCCAGAAGGTCGCCTACGTGCTGCGCGACACGACCCACCGGACCGCCTCCGCCGGCCGCGACCTGGTCCGCGTGGTGAAGCGCAACCTCGGCCCCGTCTTGGAGGAACAGGCCGATGAACAGCGCCTGATGACCGGCGTGGGCCGGCTCGACCTCTCGTTCTACGACGGCACGACCTGGCGGACATCGTGGAACTCCACCAACGACGCCACGACCTTGCCCAAGGCCATCAAGGTCGAGATCGCCATGGCTCCGGAACCCCCCGCCCCGGGCGTCCGCCAGGGCCCGGCGCAAGCGGTCCGGACGATCCAGATGATCGTGCCGGTCATGGTGGCGTCGGTGACGAACAGCACCGGTTCGAACAGCACGACGGGAGGTGCGCCGTGAGACTTCCGCGCGGCGCCGCCGGGGCCTCCGCATCCGACCGTTCGCGATCGCGCGGCGACCGCGGATCCGCCCTCATCATCACGCTCTGGGTCGCGTTCGGTCTGGTGGCGCTCGCGCTCTATTTCGGCAACACCTCGGCGTCGAGCCCGAGGTGCGCATCGGCAAAAATGATCACTTCTCCTTTGGCGTGCGAGGCACCGAAGACTCGCGATTGGGCCACACCGCGGCCATCGGAACGGAACAGGCGGACACGGCCGCGGCGGCGGGCGAGAAAGTCCGCCGACTTATCGGTGGAACCATCATCCACCACGACGATTTCGGCGTTCCCGGGAAGCGTGTCCTGCAGGTTTTCAACAGTCATGCGAAGGTCCGAGCCTTCATTCCGGCTGATAACAACGACGCTGATGGACTTATTCTTTAGCACTCGATTTTTCTTCCAGCCAGATATTGCCGGTCAGTTCGGTAACGGCGAAGACGAGGCGATTCGGCCCGGCGTTCAGACCGAGAAAGCGACCCTGCCATCCCACGCTGCGCAGGGACTGCCGAGCCGAATGAAAGTGACTGACAGGGAACGATTCGCCGACGGGCTTTTTCGTTACCGGGTCAAGGCGGCGAGCCCAGATACAGCGAAACCCGTCGCGTTCCGAAGTGAAATAGATTCTGTCGCCCTTCGGCGACCAGGCGGGATCGAGAGCGGCGTGGGACTCTTCCGAAACGGGGATCCATTCGCCGAACGGCGCGGCGCGGTTGGGGCTGAGCGGGAGTAGAAAAATGCGTGAGCGGCGGGCCGCGCTTTCGGCGAGGATGAAGGCGATCCATTTCCCGTCGGAGGAGAATCTGGCACCGGTAATCGTGGACTGTTTGTTAGGCCGTTCGGCCAGTCTTATTGTCTTCCTGGCGGCGACGTCGAAAAGGAGGAGGTCTTCGTCCCGCTTGGGTTCGTACAGGATCAGACCGCCGTCAGGCGAGACGCCGGTGATGATTCCGCAAGCGGCGCAGAGAACTTCCGGGGCACCGCCGGCCATGGGAATGGCGGATAGATCGTAGCGTCCGTTGGTGAAAAGGAGTTTACCGAAATCAGCCGTCACATGGGCGCTGGGCACCACGCGCGGAGAGGTCGTGAGAACACGTTCTTTGACGCCGTCCCGATCGAGCGCGAGAACACTATAACTGCCGAAAGTCCGGCGAATGAAAACCATTTGCCGTCCGTCACCGGACAAGGAAGGCGCCAGTTCCGGCGCCTGTCTGACGGTGACGCGGCGCGGTTCACCGGCGGGAAGGCCTTGCTTTGGATCGATCGAAATTTCCCAGATGTTGGCATTTTCCGTTTCGTCGGAAAAGGCCGTTGCGCCGCCGGCGAATGCGCCGCGCAAATGGCTACCGGGACCATGCGTAACACGGCGGGCGGGCGCTTGCGCCTGGTAACCGGTGGATAAGGAAACTTCCCAGAGATTGGTGGCGTCGCCGGAAATGGATGGATAGAGAACGCGGCTAAGGCCATCGTCAATCCAGCCCAGGGCTGGCGCGAGATTCCCGGCGGGAATGGGTTCAGTAACTGTCATGGCTCCGGTCTTCAAGGGAGCCTTCCCATCCAGCGGCAGGACCCACCAATCCAGCGAGGACGCAACCGGATCCTTCATCCCATACACCAACAGTGCTTCGCCGCGCGGAGACCAGATGGGCGAATGCGACCAGGACATTCCCGTGTGAATAGGGCGCGAATTTCCACCGTTGGCGTCGGCGATAAAGATTCGAGATGCGCCAGGGACAAAGCTATTCCGGTCGCCGGTCCAGTAGGCGATGGAACGGCCATCGGGGGAGAACCGCGGAGCGCGGCCTTCCCGGGCCAGAACAACGGGATCGCCGCCAAGCGTCGGGATGGCGGAGATGGTGCCGCCATCGGCCTCGGAGCGATAGGCGACGCGCGTGCCGTCGGGAGAAAAGACTGGATCGGTCTCGTCGGCAGAGCTGGTGGTGAGGCGAATCGGCTCACCGCCGCCGACTTGCTGCACCCATATATCGAGATTTCCCAGCGTGGCGCGGTCCGACGCGAAAGCGATCAATTTGCCATCGCGTGACAAGGCGGGGGAAGTACTAAGCCCCGAATCGGCGGTAACGCGGCGGAGGAGTGATTTCGGCTCCGGGCCAGTTCGGTTGAAATACGAAACCGAGACGTAGGCCAATGAGGCGGAGGCCAGGACGCCGGCGCCGATCGCGAGCCCCCGCCAGCCGCGGAGCGAGACGGGCGCAACCGTTTCCACCTCGGCCGGCAGTTCAAAATCCTTCTCCAGGTCCTGCAGGATCAGCTTGACATCGGACATGTGCTGCCATCGCTCGACGGTCTTTTTCTGCAGACACTTGGCGACGACGCGCTCGACGCCCCGAGGCAATCCCGGCACAAGTTTCCGCAACGGCGCAGGGTCCTTTGAGACAACCGCGGCGATCGTCTCCAGTCCGGTTTCCGCCATAAACGCACGGCGGCCGCTGAGCATTTCGTAGAGAACGGAGCCAAAGGAAAAGATGTCGGAACGAGGATCGACGGCGTGGCCCTGCGCCTGCTCGGGCGACATGTAGGAGAGTGTTCCGATGACTTCTCCGCTGCGCGTGATGGAGACGTCGCCGCCGCTCGCCATGCCGGTCATCTTGCCCACTTGCTTGGCGATTCCGAAGTCGAGGACCTTCACCAGACCGCGTTCGGTGACCATGATATTGCTGGGTTTCAGATCGCGGTGGACGATATTGGCATCGTGGGCGGCGGCGAGGGCGTCGGCAATTTGGGCGGCAATTCGCAATGCCGTCCTGGTGCCCAGACCGGCCGGCCCGACGAGTTCGCGCAGAGTCTTTCCGTGGACGCGTTCCATGGCGATAAAATCCGTGTCGCCGTGGCGCCCTACTTCGTAAACGGTAACGATATTGGGATGATTGAGCGCGGACGCCGACTGCGCCTCGCGCATCAGGCGGCGGCGCATTGGTTCGTCATCGTGGCCGGGCGGAAGCACCTTAATGGCAGCGGCGCGAAGCAGTTGTTCGTCATCCGCCTCAAAAACCCAACCCATCCCGCCGGCACCCAATTTCCGCTTGATCCGATAGTGCCCCAGCATGGACCCGGGGGCCAGGTCGGTCACGGTCTCCGTCACCGATTGCGGCGGCACCAGGGAGTCGAGCGTCACTTGGGTGATGCTTTCGGTCGACTCGCCGAGCAGCCGTTCTACTTCCGCGCGGAGCGAGTCGTCCGGGCAGTGGTCCTTGAGATACTGCGCCTGCGCTTCCCCGGACAGCGACTCGGCCGCGAAGTAGATCTCTTTCATCAAGAGCCATCGTGGATCGCTGTTCATGTAAGAGGGTAGTTTACAACATTCTCTTGTAAGCCGACAGTGTCGCCTCCGCCATGTGGCTGACAAGGAACCGCGTTTGCACGAGTTCCCTTCCCTGTGCCGCCCAGCCGTCGGCATCGGGCGTAAGAAGGCGCGCGGCGGCGGCGGCGATCGCCCGCGGATCGTTATCCGTCAACAGGCCGGTCCGTTCGTGCTGGACGATTTCCGGAAGGCCGCCGACACGGCTGGCGGCGACCGGCACGCCGGCGGCCATCGCCAGCAACGCGGCCGACCCAAGGCCCTCCTCGCGCGTGATGTACAGCAGGCCGCTGGCGGTTTTCAGCGCTTCGGGGAGATCGGCGGTGAAAACCACGTTGACGCCGGATTGGCGAATGAGATCGGACCCCTTCATCGGGTCGTCCGAGGCGCACGCAATCAGCGGACCAGTACGAGTGGAAAGCGGCATGGGCGGCACGCCATCGTAAATAACCTCGATTTTCGCGGCGGGCACGCCAGCCTTCATCAGTATGCCGGCAACGTAGTTCGAAACGGCCAGATACAAAACGGGTTGGCGATACTTCCACCGGCTCGTCCACGTATCTTTGATTGGAAACGCGACGCGCCGGCTGACCACGAGCGGAGCGTTGGCGAACAGCGCCGCGACTGTGTGGCTTTTGGCGTCATGGGCATGCACGATGTCCGCGTCGCGGCGAAGCTTTCGAATCGCGAAGGGCTCGCCGTGCGGGCTGAGGAACCGCTGCGCAACGCCGCGCGCCGACAACTCCTCCATTAGGTGCAGTACCTGATACTGCCCGCCGCGCATCTGCCGGCCGAGGTCGAGGTGGAGGACGCGCATGTGGCTTCTATCGTAGTCGCTGCGCGATCGCCGCGGCGATGGCCTTGCCGTGAAAGCGGCCATTTTCGATAAATATTTCGTTCGTGTGTTCGCCGGCAACGATGACGCCAGCCAAATAGATTCCGGGCGTCTCGCTTTCGAACGTCTCGGGATTTGTTCGCGGTTTGCGCGTTTCCGGATCCAGCGTGATACCGTGCGCGGCCAGGAACTCAAAGTCAGGATGATAGCCGGTCATGGCGAATACGAAGTCGTTCTTCAGCGTCACTTCGCCTTTCGGTGTTTGCAGCCGCACAGAATTCGGCAGTATCTCAATCACGCTGCTCTCAAAGTACATCGGGATCTCGCCGTTTTTAATGCGGTTCTCAATATTCGGCTTGATCCAGTATTTAACGTGGCGATGAATTTCGGTTCCGCGATGGACCATGGTCACGCGGGCGCCGCCCCACCAGAGTTCCAACGCCGCCAGCGCCGCGGAATTCTTCGCGCCGGCGACAAGAATGTCCATGCCGAAATACGGGTGCGGCTCGCGGTAGTAGTGAATGACTTTCGGCAGTTCCTCGCCGGGCACATTGAGGTAATTCGGCAGATCGTAATAGCCGGTGGAAAGGATCACTTTCTTCGCCCGATACTGGCGCGCGGTGCCGTATTGGTCGCGCGTGATGGCCGTGAAGTCCCCGTCGGCGCCGGCAATTCTTTCAACACGCTGATACTGCTGAATGTTGAGTTTATAGTGATCGGCCACGCGCCGGTAGTATTTCAACGCCTCGGTGCGATTCGGCTTTTCGTTCAGCGACGTCATGGGAATGTCGCCGATTTCCAGCAGTTCCGGCGTGGTGAAGAACACCAGATTCGTCGGGTAATTGTAGAGCGAATTGACGACGCAGCCTTTGTCGATCAACGTCGCCCGCACGCCATTCTTCCCAAGCTCAATGCCGCAAGCGAGGCCGGTGGGCCCCGCGCCGACGACAACTACGTCCGTATCAAAGGAGTCCATCGACCTGCGTGTAAACCGCTTCCAGCGCCGCGCCCAATGCGGAGGCGTCCTTACCGCCCGCCTCAGCCATATCCGGCCGCCCGCCGCCCTTGCCTCCAACGGCTTGCGCCACCGAGCCGATCAACTTTCCGGCATGCACTTTCTGCGTCAGATCCCTGGTAACAGCGCAAATCAGCCCCACGCCGAGGGCGTCCACTGCGCCGAATACGATGACCGCCGACTTCCATTTATTGCGCAAAGAATCGGCGAGCGCGCGCATCTGAATGCGGTCGAGCCCATCCACTTCCACCGCCAAAACATGCACGCCCTTCATCACCCGGACCTGCGCTTCCAGCGGGCCGCTCTGCGCCTGCGCAATTTTATTCTTCAACTGCTCGACTTGCTTTTCCAGGGTCCTCTGATTGATCAGCAACTTCTCAATCTGTTCCAACAGTTCGGATTCCGAAACCTTAATCGCCTGCGCGGCGCGAGTCAGCGTGGCTGTCGCGTCCTGGAACCGCTCCACCGCGGCGTTACCCGTAATCGCTTCAATCCGGCGCGAACCCGCGCTCACCGAGCCTTCGTAGACGATCTTGCAAAGCCCGATATCCCCCGTTCGCGAAACGTGCGTGCCGCCGCAGAGTTCCTTGCTGAATCCGGGTACGTGAACCACGCGGACTTTCTCGCCGTACTTCTCGCCGAAGAGCGCCATGGCCCCGGTGGAAATCGCGTCTTCCAGCTCCATCACCTCCGTCGAGACCGGCGTATTGCGCATGATCTCTTCGTTCACAATCCGTTCCACTTCCGCCACTTCTTCCGCGCCCATGGACGTGTAGTGGCTGAAGTCAAAGCGCAGCCGGGCCGGATCGACAACGGAGCCTGCCTGCTTCACATGAATTCCCAGCACCGTCCGCAGCGCGGCGTGCAGCAAATGCGTCGCGGTGTGGTTGCGGCGCGTGGCGGAGCGCCGTTCCGGGCTCACTTGACCGCGAACAATATCGCCCTTGGCGATAGCGGTGACGGCGGTGATTTTGTGAACGGACAAGCCCGGCACGGCCGGATAAGTGGTTTGAACCGTGGCCACTGTCTCCCCGGACCGGTTCTGCAACTCTCCGTGATCGCCCGCTTGGCCGCCGGATTCGGCGTAGAAACTGGTGGTATCCAATACGAGTTCGGCCACCGTGCCGGGTTCGATCGAATCCACTTCCTTCTGGTCCACCAGCAGCGCCAGCACCTTGCAGTTGTCCTGCGTCAGCGAATCGTAGCCGGTGAATTTCGTGCGGCCGAATTTGGACTGCAACTGTTGATAGACCGGAGCGACGTGCGCTTTCTCCGCGCCCTTCCACGAAGCCCGCGCGCGCACCCGCTGCTTGTCCATTTCGGCTTCGAAGCCATCGGTGTCAATGGCCAATCCGAACTCGCGCGCCATGTCCACTTGCTCATCCGCGGCCAGGCCGTAGGAGTCATACAGCTTAAACGCAACCGCGCCCGGCAGCACGCCGCCGGCGGCCTTCTTCGCTTCGTCGTGGAACACGCGTTCAGCCACTTGATACGTCGTGGCGTAGCGATGTTCCTCCTCTTTTACAATCCGGGAAACGCGGTCCGTGGATTCGAGCAGCTCCGGATAGGCCGGCCTCATAAACTCCGCGACGAATTTGGTGAGTTCATGCAGATAGGGATCCACAACGCCAATCCGCCGCGCGTTGCGGAGCGCCCGGCGCATGATCTTACGGAGCACATAGCCGCGCCCTTCGTTCGATGGGACAACGCCATCGTGAATCAGGAAGGCCGCCGCGCGCGCGTGATCGGCGTTGATGCGAAGCACGACATCGGACTTCGGATCGGCGCCATACTCCACGCCGCACAGCGCGCCGCCGTGATCGATGATGGGGCGCAAAAGGTCTGACTCGTAATTCGTCAGCTTGCCTTGCATGATCGCAGCCAGCCGCTCCAGGCCCATCCCGGTATCGATAGACGGCTTCGGCAAACGCGTCATGATGCCGCTCGCGGAGCGGTCGAACTGCATGAACACCAAATTCCAGATTTCAACGAACCGCCCGCCGCCATCCAGCGGAAACTCTTCGTGTTCGTGACCGGGGTCAGCCGCGTGGGCGCCCAGATCGTAATGGATTTCCGAACAGGGGCCGCACGGTCCCGTGTCGCCCATCTGCCAAAAATTGTCCTTCTCGTCGAGCCGGAAAATGCGGCTTTTGGAAATCCCCGTCACCTTCGGCCACAGCTCTTCGGCTTCGTCGTCTTCGCGGAAGACGGTGACGTAAAGCCGTTCCTTATCCAGCCCATACTCCTTCGTCAGCAGTTCCCAGGCGAAGGCAATGGCTTCGGTCTTGAAGTAGTCGCCGAAGGAGAAATTGCCCAGCATTTCGAAGAAGGTATGGTGGCGCCGCGTGTAGCCGACGTTCTCCAAATCGTTGTGCTTGCCGCCGGCGCGGACGCACTTCTGCGACGTGACGGCGCGCGCGTATTCGCGCTTCTCCATGCCCAGAAAGATGTCTTTGAACTGGTTCATGCCAGCGTTGGTAAACAGCAACGTCGGATCATTGGCGGGAACCAGA
>CAMDKT010000202.1 GCA_945900935.1 Candidatus Sulfopaludibacter sp. SbA3
CACAGTCCTGTCAATAGCTATTGTATAGCGACGCAGCTACACTTTGCAAATCAGTATTTCCGTATATACACTGCGAGACGCGTTAACTCCCTCTCTATCAGTACTTTGCACGGAATTGGAAGCGCTGGCCTAGGAAACTCCCGCTAGAAATTGTCGGATGCGCGTGCTTCAATCGCACCATTTCGTCGAGTGTGCGCGCCATCACGATCGCCTTCGTTTTCGGATTGAATCCAACCAGGCTATTGTCGGCTTCCGTGCTCGGACGGTTGTACTCATACCGCAAGCCAAGATTTAACGTCAGCCTCTGGTTTACTTTAAAGTTGTCCTGGAAGTAGAGCGCGTTCTCACCGCCGCGCAAGCGGAAATACGAGCGCAAAAATCGAGCGGAATGACGCGAATGGCCGAGGAAGAGATTAGCCGCATTGTGCCCTGAAAACGGTACAGATCCATATGCCGAGCCCGAAGCGGGATCGTAAAGGCTGGTGGCGAGGGTCGAGAAGTTCACCTGCCCATACGTCACCTGTTGATCGGGGAGAATGTCGACCCGTTCATAGCGCCAGCGGCCGCCGAACTGAAGCTCGTGCTTTCCTTGTATCTTGGTGAAGTTCTGGTCGATGGTATAGATCCAACTGAAGTCGATATTCAGATTGACGTTCGAGTCGTAGTCCATTCCAAACCCAGTGTCCTGAATACGCGGAAATCCAAGACCGCCGAACGGATTGGGCAGGCCCAACTGCGATGCGATATTTTCGGGCGCGATCGGAAGACGCCCGCGGTAGTCGCACTGCACGCTGCCTATCGTTTCGCCGAAGAAGGTTGGCGAAAAGGTGTGCGTCCAGCTCACAACGCCGCTGTCATTGGCCTGATCGTCCAGTGCCCCATTGCCCTTTCCGTCGAGAGTGGTCGGCGACGAAGCGCTCGCGCCGCTACCAAGCGAACTGGTAAACCTGCGGAAGGCCGGGTTGTGCGAATAGCGGAAAAAGAGCTGGTCGTTATTGGAAACGCGCTGATCGACACGTGTTGTGATCGTGGTCTGGTTTGTGGCGTCGAATCCAAGTCCGAACCAATTGGGCGCGACCAACGGATTCACGTTCGTGTGCGTGGGCAACGGAGTGACGCTGTGCAGATAGGTTGCGAGCGGGCTCCGCCGGTCAGCGGGAATCCTGTTGTTCAGGAACGGCTGGCGGCTCCAGTTCGCTCCGGTCGTCAGCGGATCGTAGATTGTGAATCTGCGGCCCTGCGCGTCCATCAGCCCGTTGAAGTCGCCCGCTCGCATCTCTGCCGTCGGCATGGTCGTCGACCGCGTTGTTGCCTGCCGGAGCTTGTATCCTTCGTACGCGAAGAAGAAAAACGTCCGGTTTTTGCCGTTGTAGATCTTCGGAAGATACACCGGACCGCCGACTGTCCCGCCGTACTCATTGCGCACGAGATGCGGAGGTTTGAGAAAGAAGTCCTGGCGCGCGCGCGCGACGCCGAATCCGCTGTTGCGGTGCGTCTCAAACAGCGATCCATGGACGTTATTTGTTCCGGCCCGCGTCGTTAGGATCACCGTGCCGGGACGATTCATCTTCGCGGAAGAGTTGCTGGTCTCCGCACGGAACTCCTCGATCGTGTCGAGGCTGGGAGGCCGCGCCGGCATTGTCTGCCACTGCCGGTTCTGTAGCACCGCGCCATCCTGTAACAGCTCGAAGCCATTGCGGATGCCAAAAACTCGCTGCCCCCCCGGCTGGCTCGAGTCCCGGCGTTGTCATGTAGATGAGGTTTTGGACGAACCTGCCGTTTACAGGCAACTGCTCGATGCGGGCGCGCTCCACAGTGTTCGCCAAAGTCGCGCTGGTAGTAGTAATGAGCGGCGTGACATCGCCGGCGACCGTTACCTGCGTTGTAGTGCCCGCCACCGTGAGCTTCGGGTTTACTTCCGCCCGCTGGCCCACCTGCAACGTCATTTCGCCCTTCCATGCCTCCATGCCGGGCGCCTCCACGGATATCTGATAGGCCCCCACCTGAACTGAGGGAAAGATGAAGAACCCCACCTCTGTGCTCGTCGTCGTGTATTGCCGCGCGGTTTGCGTATGTGTGATCGAAACGGTGGCGCCGGGAAGAACGGCGCCCGTTGCATCGGTCACTGTTCCCTGAATGTTGCCTGTGCCGGTTTGCGCCCATCCAAAAGTGCTGCATACGAGCAAAAAGACCACTGCCTGCGAAAAGACGCGTCCCATAAAACCTCCTACGTGAGATGTGATGTCGGGATTATAGCCTAGAATCGCGAGCGATTCTAGGGGGTCGCATGATATTCTGTCTGCATGATCGTCCGCTGCTGGATCGCCGCTTTGCTCGTCGCGACTCTGCTTAGGGCACAAAATGTTAGTCCTTACTTCATGCGCGCCGATCAAGCGATAGAACGTAACGATCTGCAAGGAGCTGTCAAAGAGCTTCAGGGAGCCGTTCGACTCGACGAATCAGACGCGGAGGCGCATGGCAGACTCGGGCTCGTGTTCCGCAGAATGGGACGGTTTCCCGATGCCGCGTCGTCTCTTGCCCGCGCGATCAAACTTCGGCCGGACCCGCGCTTCAAGGTACTGCTGGCCTTCACGTACCAGGACCTGGGTCAGTATGGAAAGGCCGTTCCTCTGCTCAGCGAAACCTTCGGCGCGGAACAGAAAGTCCCAATCAAGTTAGTCATCGGTCAGCGGCTCGTCGAATGTAATCTTGCCATCGGGTTCGCGGACGAGGCTTTGCCGACTGTGCAAACACTCCGGCAAATCGCTCCGGAGGATCCCAACGTGCTGTATCTGGCGTCCAAGGTATACATGAGCCTTTGGAACGGAGCCTTTCAAACTCTGTTGACGAAGGCGCCGAACTCTTATCAGGTGCGCCTGATTCAGGCGGAAGCGCTCGAAGCACAGGGGCGATTCGGCGAAGCGGTCCATGAGTATCGCGGTGTAATGCAGGCAGAACCGCGGCTACACGAAATTCGCTACCGGCTTGGCCGGGCTCTTCTGCTGAGTCAGCCCGACGGCAAAGCTGACACTGAGGCGCAGGCCGAGTTCGAGAAGGTACTCGAAGGCAGCCCTCTTCACGTCGAAGCTCTCACTGAAATCGGCGAAATTCATCTGCGAGGCGGCAGGCGGGAAGAAGCGTTGCGCTGGTTTGCGGAGGCGTTCCGTGTGCGGCCCGCCGCCGTTCCCCCGAGAGTGGGCCTCGCCAAGGCGCTGATTGCGGAAAAGCAGTGGGCTAAAGCCCTGGAGCAGCTCGAGCCGGCAGTCAAAGCCGCGCCGAACGACCCCAGCATTCATTACAATCTGATGCTTGCTTACCGGGGCAGCGGGCGAGCGGCGGAGGCAAAGCAGGCACTGGAAACATTCGAGCGTTTAAAGAAGGACAAAAATCGGCAATGATACGCGCGGCTGTCGCTCTTGTCTTTCTTTTCCAGCAGGAAGCCGGCTACTTCAGCTTTTCAGAAATGGCCGCGAGCGCGGGCCTGAACACGAAGACAGTGTTCGGCGGAGAGAGTTCCAAACGCTACATCGTGGAGACAACCGGCGGCGGCGCGGCGTTTGTCGATTACGATGGCGACGGGTGGATCGACATCTTTCTGGTGAACGGTTCCCGATTCCAAGCGGGGGTGAACGCGACCAGTCACCTCTACCGAAACAACCGCGACGGCACGTTCACCGATGTGACGAAGCGTGCGGGCGTCGAGCGGCCGGGGTGGGGGCAAGGCGTGTGCGCCGGCGATTACGACAACGACGGGCACACCGATTTGTTCGTCACCTATTGGGGCCGCAACGTTCTGTATCGCAACACCGGCGGAGGCGTGTTCTCCGACCGGACTGAAGCGGCCGGCCTGCGGGGCTCGCGCGAACGCTGGGGCAGCGGGTGTGCGTTCCTCGACTATGATCGCGACGGGCTGCTTGATCTTTTTGTCTCGAACTACATCGACTTTGATATCAAGAGCGCTCCCGAACCGGGTTCCGGCCCCCACTGCCGCTATATGGGGCTGGCGGTGAATTGCGGTCCGCGCGGACTTAAGGGCGAAAGCAACCTGCTCTTTCACAACGAAGGCGGCGGCAAATTCGCAGACGTTTCGAACAAGTCGGGCATTTCGAAATCTGGCGATCACTTCGGGCTGGGTGTACTCGTGTCGGATTTCGACAACGACGAATGGCCGGACGTCTACGTAGCCAACGACAAGTCCGCGAGCTTGCTGTTCCGGAACAAGCATGACGGCACGTTCGAAGAAGTGGGGGTGTACTCTGGCGTCGCTTACGATCCGAACGGAAAAGCAACATCCGGAATGGGCGTGGCCGCCGCGGATTTTGATCGCGACGGCATGCTCGACATTCTGAAAACCAACTTTACCGATGAGGCGGCGTCTTTGTACCGCAACAGCAAAGAAGGGCTGTTTGTCGACGAGTCGGCCGCCTTCGGAATCGGAGGGAACCGAAAGTGGGTTGGTTGGGGAGCTGGGTTTGCAGACTTCGACAACGACGGCTGGCCCGACATTCTGCTCGTCAACGGTCATGTGTTTCCGGAACTCGATACCGCCGGAACCGCCGTTCCCTTCCGCCACCCGCGGGTGCTCTATAGGAACGTGGGCGGGAAGCGTTTCGAAGACGTGTCCGCCAAGGCGGGACCGGTCATCACGACGCCGCGAGTTGGACGGGGCGCTGCGTTCGGCGATTTCGATAATGACGGGCGCGTGGACGTCGTGATCAACGAGATGAACGCTACCCCGTCGCTGTTGCGTTCCACCACCGCGAGCCAGAATCATTGGGTGCTGGTGCGGCTCGAAGGGACGAAATCCAACCGCGCCGCGATCGGCGCGCGCGTGACTTGTGTTACGGGCGGACTGCGCCAGATCGACGAGGTTCGGAGCGGCGGCAGCTTCTTTTCCCAGAACGACCTTCGTCTGCACTTCGGCCTCGGGAGCGCGCAACGCATCGATCTGCTGGAGGTCCGTTGGCCCAGCGGCGCAGTCGAGCGGATACGCGATGTGGGCGTGGATCGGGTTGTCGTAGTGAGAGAGGGATTCGGGTTGACCAAGGCTGTTGAGTAAGTTCGTTGTGTTTCGAGATTTCGGCGGGGCTGAGCTATCCCGCGAAACCGATTTGAATCCCGGAATCGGACAGTTGCGCTCTGGCTCCGGCGACGCGAGCCTAATAGGCTGCGATCAGAATCGCCTGCACCCCGAGCCGGTTCAAATTCGAAGCGGCACACCAGGCTTCGAAACGGCGGATGGCGCAGAAATACGCCTTCGGGTATTGTGTTGGGAATCTCGGCGGTGAAGAATTCCCAGAGAGGTGCGCGTGGGTGACACGCTGCACATTAGAAACGACGTTGGGCTGTTCGTGGTGGAGGTGTTGGGACTGAGCGATATGCGGGGTCCCATGGCCGTTGCGCAGGCGTTGTTCCGTGAGACGGAGGCGAGCCGGGAGGCGCGCGCGCAGGCGGCGGCGGAGCGGAAATCGATGGCCCATCGAAAAGGGACCGCCGGGATATTGAGCGTTTCCGCGGTAGAGACTGAACTGGATTGGGATGGGCGGATGGATCCGATTCGACCTGACGATGCGAAAGCTGCAAGGCCGGAGTTAATTTGCGGTGGTGAGCAGCGAGGAGCACATGCGGGTACGGAACGAGATGATGATTCGCGAACATCCGCGCGGCCTCGGCATGCGCCAAAACTTACCCACCCCGGCCCCATTGCCGCAGCCGCCAAGTTGCGGCAGGGCAGTGCGTTATCATTCCTGCCGGCGGTGGGCGGCTGGGTCACTTTTGGCGTACATAGCCGGGCTAATTCTCGCGCTCGCCGAAGGCCATTGCTGCCCGTGCAATCCGTCAAGCGAAGGCACTCAACTTTTGCGGACCAACTCGCGCTGTGATCGAACCCGTGATCCAGTAATGCTTTCCACTGATTCGTTGGCAGAGGTGCCTTCACGCACGATCTATGTTTTCGCCGCGGAGGCGGACGCCGGCGCGGATGAGTTGGGATAGGATGATGCAAATGAAACGGATGCTGTTAGTTTGTCTTGCGTGCGCCGGGATGGCGTTGAGTCAGCCTCCGGCGATGGCGGAGGCTACTGCCGAAGACCATCAGGACATGATGCGGCAGCTTGGGATCAAGGTGCTGCGAGCGGGTCCGAGCGGGCGGGCGGAAGCGCCGAATCCGGCGAATTACGATGAGTCGAAGGCAAATCCGTTTCCGGATTATCCGGCGATTTTGAAATTGAAGAATGGGAAGGAAGTGAAGACGGCCAAGGATTGGACGGGGAAGCGGCGTCCAGAGATTTTGGAGGAGTTTGACCGGGAAGTGCTGGGGCGGGTGCCGAAGAACGCGCCGAAGGTGACTTGGACGGTGACACAGACGGTGAACGAAACGGTTGGGACGCACAAAGTGGTGGCGAAGCAACTGGTTGGGCGGGTGGACAATAGCGCGTTTCCTGGAATCGCGGTGGAGATACAGATGGTTGTAGTAACCCCGGCTGATGCGAAGGGGCCGGTGCCGGTGATGATGATGTTTGGACGGGCGGCGACTCCGGCGACGCAGCAGTTAATTGCGAGCGGGTGGGGCTACGCGACCATCACGCCGGCGAGTATTCAGGCCGATAATGGGGCGGGATTGACGAAGGGTGTTATCGGGTTGGTGAATAAGGGGCAGAGGCGGAAGCCGGAGGATTGGGGGGCGCTGCGGGCGTGGGCTTGGGGGGCATCGCGAGGGCTGGATTATCTGGAGACGGATAAGGCGGTGAACGCGAAACAGGTTGGTATCGAGGGTGTGTCGCGATATGGGAAAGCGGCGCTGGTGACGATGGCCTACGACACGCGGTTCGCGGTGGTGCTGGTGGGATCGTCCGGCGAAGGGGGCGCGAAGCCGCATCGGCGCAACTTTGGCGAGGCGGTGGAGAATTTGACCGGATCCGGAGAATATCACTGGATGGCTGGGAACTTCCTGAAATACGGGGCTTCGGAAGGGAAATTTGGGAGCAAGAACGCGGGCGATATTCCGGTGGACTCGCATCAGTTGATTGCTTTGTGCGCGCCTCGGCTGACGTTTATCAGTTATGGCATCCCGGAGAAGGGCGACTCGAAGTGGCTGGACCAGCAGGGGAGCTACATGGCGACGGTGGCGGCGGGACCGGTGTTCCGGCTGCTTGGGGCGAAGGATTTGGGAGTTTCAGCGGGATATAAGTCGGCGTTGATGCCGCCTGTCAATACGAGCCTGATGGATGGACATCTGGCGTGGCGGCAGCATGATGGCGGGCATACGGATGGGCCGAATTGGCGGTATTTTATTCCGTGGGTGGACAAGCATTTGGGGCGTTAGGCGGGATAGTTGGCGATAAGCAGGGCCGAGGAGGGCGAGCTTGCTAAGGGCTTTGTCGAGAGTGACGAGGGTGGCTTGTTCCGATCCGGCGGTGGCGTTTCGGAACGCCTTGTCCGTGCATTGCGGTTCGGCGGCGAACTCGACCCTTGGGTCCTCGGCTGCGGGGCAGAGCGGACCTGGCGTGCCCTTGCCCTTGATGAGCGGGCCGGTAACGTAGCGGCCATTTCGCGGGCGCCTTACCTAAACCAATTGCGCGAGCGGATGGCCGCGCTTTGTGATGAGGATCCCTTCCTCCGGCAGATCAATGAGAAGAATCAAAATGCGCCTGCGCAGTTCGCTTACGTTGATCTTCATGCAGCAGTGCGTACAGGGTGTTTTAGGGCAACGCGAAAGCGAACACTCCCGACCCGGCGGGCATGATTACCATCTGCTTGCCTTTGACGCTGAACGTCATTGGGTTGCTGGCCATAGTGCCGCCGAGGTTGATGTGCCAGAGTTCTTTGCCGCTCTCGGCGTCGAGGGCGAAGAAGTAGCTTTCCATCGCGGTCTTTTCGCGGCTGATCCAGCCTCCGGTGCTTCCGAATAACACATTCCCCGCTGTGGTCAGGACTCCGGACCATGGTTTAGTGTGCATCTTGTGCTCCCAGATTCTTTCGCCTGTTTTCGGATTTAAGGCGCGGATGGCACCCCAGCCGGGCTCTTCGGGGAGATCGATTTCCGGGACGCTGCCGATGAAGCGGTTTCCGGGAATGTACTCGGCGTCCCCTTTGCGGTAGAGGCCTTTGTTTTCCCAGGCGGTGAGATAAAAGAAGCCGGTTTTAGGGCTGTAACTGGGGGAGTACCAGTTAGTCGCTCCCTGGACTCCGGGCCAGACGTAGGTACCTTCGGGCGATGGATCAATGTTGGGTTTGCGGATGGGGCGGCCTTCCTTGGTGAAGCCGTTGTTCCAGGTTTGGGTGGCGAATGCCTTGCCGAGAAGGAACTCGCCTGTAGTGCGGTCGAGGACGTAGAAAAAGCCGTTGCGGTGGGCCCAGTAAACCAGTTTTCTCGGCTTGCCTTGCCAATCGGCGTCGACCAATACGGGGACTTGGGCGGCGTCCCAATCGTGAACGTCGTGGGGCACGAATTGATAATGCCATTTGAGTTTACCGGTGTCGGCGTCGAGGGCGATGGCGGAGTCAGAATAGAGATTGTCACCGGGGCGGACATCGCCGTTCCAGTCAGGGGACGGATTGCCGGTGCCCCAGATGATGAGGTTTTGCTCGGGGTCGAATGCGCCGGTGACCCAGGTTGGGGCGCCGCCGTGTTTCCACGCGTCGCCGGTCCAAGTGTTGCTGCCGGGCTGGCCGGGTTCGGGGATGGTCCAGAAACGCCAGCGGCGTTGGCCGGTTTTCATGTCGTAGGCGTCGAGGAAACCGCGGACGCCGTACTCTCCGCCCGCGACGCCGGTGATAACCATATCCTTGACGATTAACGGGGCACCGGTGAGGCTGTAACCGGTCTTGGAATCGGCGACGGGGATATCCCAGAGGACAGCGCCGGTTTTGGCGTGGAGGGCGACGAGATGGGCGTCCACAGTGCCGACGAAGACGCGGTCACCGGAGACGGCGACGCCGCGGTTGACTTGACCGCAGCAGACATTGATCTTTTCGGGAAGGTTGCGGCGGTAGCGCCAGTAGGGACGGCCGGTCTCGGCGTCGAGGGCGACGACGTTGGAGGGGGGCTCGCTCAAGTACATGATGCCGTCGATGACGATGGGCGTGGTTTCGATGCGCTCCGTGATGGGCATTTGATAGACCCAGGCGACCTTGAGCTTGTCGACGTT
>CAMDKT010000203.1 GCA_945900935.1 Candidatus Sulfopaludibacter sp. SbA3
CCGCCCGCCCCCTCGCTCCCCCTCGCCGTCCACTCTTGAACTCGAACCACCCGAACAACCCAAATCGCCGCGCATTTTCCCTCGCGCGGTACTCCGTGCTCCTGAAAACGCTGCCGACCATCCCCCCACTGTCTGAATCGCAGGAAGAGTCCGGAATGGATTGCTTTTAATCTATGGCTGGTATATGATATCCCAAGTCCAACTTTGGATGCTTTGTTGAGGAGTTCGCAAGATGTTAACTGGTTTCAAATCGCGATGGGCTCTGCCCGTCGCACTGGCACTTTTCGCTCCCTACGTTTCGGCCCAGACCGTGGCCGGGCAGGTATCGGGTCTTGTCACCGATCCGTCCGGGGCGGCGATTTCGGGAGCGACCGTGGTGTTGACCGATATTGACCGCAGCGTGAACTTTCGTTCGATATCGAATGAAAGCGGCTTCTATCTGGTTTCGCCGCTGCCGCCGGGACGCTACAAGATGCGGGCGGAGAAGGCGGGGTTTCGTGCCCATTTAGTCGAGTCAATTCCGATTGCGACCCAGCAGAAGGCGGAACTGAACATTGCCCTGCAGGTGGGCGCGGTGACGGAAAGCGTGACCGTGACCGGCGGAGCGCAGTTGGTGGATACGACCTCGGCCACGCTGAGCGGCGTGGTGGAGAATAAACGAATTATCGACCTACCGTTGAATGGCCGGAACATATATTCGCTGGCATGGGCGACGGCGGGCGTGTTCCCGCATCGGCCCGCGGCCGGCAGCGCGAATGAAGGATTTCATTCGATCGGCATCTTCACGGTGAACGGTGGGCGCGATTCGTCGAACGCGATTCTGATGGATGGCGTGCCGGTGACGATGAATTCGAACACGCAGAACATGAACGCCAACAGCGCGGTGCCATCGGTGGAAGGCGTAGAGGAGTTCCGGATTCAGACGAACTCGTATAGCGCGGAGTATGGTCGGAGCGGCGGCGGCGTTTTGACGATCGCCACGAAGTCCGGTACGAACACGCTTCACG
This sequence comes from Candidatus Sulfopaludibacter sp. SbA3, assembly GCA_945900935.1. Lineage (GTDB taxonomy): Bacteria > Acidobacteriota > Terriglobia > Bryobacterales > Bryobacteraceae. Next base: position 1,008 of record CAMDKT010000203.1, read on the forward strand.
GAAGTCTGTTTGAGTTCGTGCGGAACAGCAAGATGGACGCGAACAATTGGTTTGCGAATGAGAGCGGCCGCAAGCTGGCCACGTTCCAGCGCAACGAGTTTGGCATGAGTTCGGGCGGGCCGCTGGTGATTCCGAAAGTTTATGACGGCCGGAACAAGACGTTCTGGTTCGCGGTGTATGAGGGACGGCGGCAGCGGTCGGCGTCGACGCGGTTCTTTACGCTGCCGACGGACGAACAGATGGGCGGTGATTTTTCGAAAACACTGACGGCGGGAGGGGCGTTGCGGAACATCTACGATCCATTCTCCACAGCGGCGGATCCTTCGCGGCCGGGGCAGTTCTTGCGAACGCCGTTTGCGGGCAACAGGATACCGGCGAACCGGATTGACCCGGTGTCGGCGAACGTGTTGAAGTTCTACGGGCCGCGGCCGAACCTGCCGGGGCAGGCAAACACCGGGCAGAACAACTTCTTCTTCCAGGGCAAGGCGCCGACGGATGTGAACCGGGCGACTACGAAGGTTGACCACAACTTCAATGAGAATCAGCGCATCTTCTTCCGGTACTCGATCTTCCAGAACGAGAACTCGCAGCCGGAGCTGTGGGCTGGGCCGGGATGCCCGGACGGCGGGTGCTACTCGAACTACGAGCGGCTGCAGAATGTGGCATTGGACTATAGTTGGACGCTTAATCCGACGACGCTGCTGAGTCTGCGGTACGGCTTCGCGCGGTCGATTTTGGATCGAGGGAGCTGGTTCAAGGGCTTCAAGCCGACGTCGCTGGGCCTGCCTGCGAGCATTGAAACGGGCGCGGATTTGCTGGTATTTCCAGAGTTCGGCGTGGAAGAGATGACGATGCCGGGGTTGTTGCATCACTGGAACTTCCGGTCGGCCAATCAGTCGCACACTTTCGTGGGCACACTCTCCAAGGTCATTGGTAGCCACAGCCTGAAGGTGGGCACCGAAATGCGCAAGAATCTGATCAACCACATGCAGGCGCCGTGGAGCTTGAACTTCTCGTTTAACCGGGGGATGACGCAGGGTCCGGATCCGCGCGTCGTGTCGGCAAACGGCGGGTTTGGGTTTGCGTCGTTCCTGCTGGGAACGGGCGCGGGCGGGAGCGAAGTGCATGGCATCCGGCCGGCATTGGAAAGCAAGAGCTTCGGGTATTATCTGCAGGATGACTGGAAAGTGAACCGGAAACTGACGTTGAATCTTGGTCTACGATGGGATTTCGAGACCGGGTTGACGGAGCGGCATGACCGGTACGGGGTCTTTGATACGAATGCGGTGAACCCGCTGAGCCAACGAACTGGCCTGAACCTGCGGGGCGGCTGGACGTTCGCGAACAAAGGCGACCGCGGCCGGACGCTCAGGGGAATTGAGTGGGGCAAGATCGCGCCGCGCATTGGGCTTGCTTATCAACTGCGGCCGAGTACCGTCATCCGGGCTGGCGGCGGGATCTTCTACACCATGGCGACTTATGGTGCGAACAACTATGGGACAGCGCCGTTCCGCGCGTCGACGCCATGGGTTCCCACCATCGACGGCGTGACGCCGACGGACCTGTTGCGGAACCCGTTCCCGAACGGGGTACTGCAGCCGGAGGGATCGGTCAACGGGCTTGGCGCCGCAATTGGTCAAGGTGTTGGCTCGCCCATCCCATCGACGATGACGACGCCGTATAACTCCCAATGGAACTTCTCCATCGGCCAGGATCTTGGCAGGGGGATGGTCTTTGACCTGGCGTATGCCGGCAACAAGGGTACTCATCTGCCACTCGGTTGGCAGATGGATCAATTAGCGGATGCGCAGATCCGGCCGGACGCCGGGCTTTTGGACGTGGTCCAAAATCCGTTTTTCGGAATCATTCCCGTGGGGCCGTTGTCGAACCGAACGGTGCAGCGCGGGGAGTTGTTGACGCCCTATCCGCAGTATCCGGGCGTTTCGTTTGCAGGCACGTCGTGGGGGAACTCGAACTTCCACAGCCTGCAGGCGACGTTCAAGAAGCGCTTCTCGGGAAGCGGCACGATGGTGGTGGCTTACACCTGGTCCAAGTTGATCGCCGATGGCGGTGACAACGCCTGGGACTCCTCTGGATTCCGTAACTTCAACTGCCGGGCGTGCGAACGTTCGATTTCGCCGTACCACCACCCGCATCGGCTGGTGATGACGTCCACGTACGAACTGCCCTTCGGCAAAGGCAAACAGTTCGGGACGCAGTGGAACAAGTTCCTGAACGCGGCTCTCGGCCAGTGGCAGGTGAATGGAATCCTGACGCTGAGCAGCGGATCGCCCTTACAAATGCTGACGACGGGGAACACGAGCTTCTCCTTCGGCGGCGGACAGCGGCCGGATTCGACTGGCCAGGACGCGAATTTGGCCAACCCGACGCTGGATAAATGGTTCGACACGAATGCTTTCCGGTTGCCGGCGCAGTACACCTTTGGCAACATGGGCCGAATGCATCCTAACCTGCGGAGCGACTTTGTGGAGACGCTGGACATGTCGGTGTTCAAGCGCATCAACATTGTTGGCGAACGCGTGGCGCTGGAGTTGCGCGGCGAGAGCTTCAACGCATTGAATCATCCCGTGTTCGGTTCGCCGAACACGACGGTGGGCAATGCGCAGTTCGGACGCGTGACCTTCACAGCGAACGCGCCGCGTCAAACGCAGTTCGCTTTGAAGCTGCTTTGGTAAGTTGTGTGGTTTGCGAAACGGCGGGCTCCTTCGCGGGAGCCCGCCGTTTCTGTTTTCAGCTAAACATCTTCCGCTCCCGCCGCAGAAACGACGGCGTGTCGATGTCCTCAAACGGATCGACTTCGGCCTTCGGAGCCGACGGCGGCGCCGGTTCGAACGCGGGAGGCGGAGCCGATTCCGTTCCCTCAAAATGCGCGTCGACCGGCACGGAGTCATAATACGGGGTCGAGATCGGTGCCGACACCGGTGCCGCGCGCTCAACCCGCGGCGGCGACAACGGGATAGACGATTCGCGCGAGAAGCCGGTGGCAATTACGGTCACCTTCACTTCATCGCCCAAGCTTTCGTCATGCACCAGCCCGTAGCTCATGTGTACTTCTTCGTTCTTGGTCGCCTCGAAAATCAAAGTGCAAGCGTCGGCGAACTGGTCCAGCGTCAGGGCGCTCGATCCGGCGACGTTGATCAACAGCCCGCGCGCCCCTTCCACGCCGTTGTCTTCAAGCAGCGGCGAACTGATCGCGGCGTGGGCGGCTTCCACCGCGGCCCCCTCTCCAGCAGCCGTGGCGGTGCCCATCATGGCGTGGCCCATCCCCGACATAATGGCCTTGATATCGCTGAAATCGCGGTTAATAATACCAGGCGTCAAAATGATTTCCGAGATGCCCTGAACGGCCTGGCGCAACACGTCGTCGGCCATCTTAAACGCATCCAAAAAGCTCGTGCCCTTCGGGGCGAGTTTCATCAGCCGATCATTCGGAATGGAGATGACCGTGTCGACGGTCGCGGCCAGATCCGCCAGTCCGCGCTCAGCCTGCCGGATCCGCTTCGGCCCCTCGAACTTGAACGGCATGGTGACAATGGCAACAGTCAGCGCGCCCAACTCTTTGGCTAACGATGCGACGACCGGTGTCGCGCCTGTGCCCGTGCCTCCGCCAAGGCCGGAAGTGAGAAACACCATATCGGCGTCCTCCAGAATTTCAAGCAGGCGATTGGTATCGTCGAGCGCGGCTTGCCGCCCCTTCTCCGGATCGGACCCCACGCCGAGACCATTGGTGAGCTTGGCGCCGATGGCGATCTTGTTCGGCACCGGCGACGCGTTCAGCGCCTGTACGTCCGTGTTGACGACGTAAAAGTCGACCCCCGTAAGCCCGGCGCTCATCATGCGCGCCACCGCATTGCAACCGCCCCCGCCAACGCCGATCACCTTAATCCGTGTCCCAACCTGATTGTCGTCCTGCATCTCAAACTTGATTTCGCTCATGCCGATATCCTTTCCTACTTGAACATTAACAGGCTCAAAAAGCCCGGGGAAGAACGCTTCTGATAACGGTGCTCTTTTAACCGGCCGCTGTACATGGCCAGTCCCGCGGCCGTTGCCCATTGCGGATTGGCCAGCGTGTCAGGCCAATCCTGAATGCCGTCCGGCAGCCCGTTGAGCGACTGGCAGTTCAACACCTGTTCGGCCACATCGCACATGCCGTTCAGGCACGCCCCGCCGCCGGTGAGCAGAATTCCTTTCAGCAGCCGGCGCTCCATCCCGCACATCTCCAGCTTCTTTTTGATGTACCGGAAGAGGAAGTCGGCCCGTGATTCCAGAATGAAGTTCAGGCGCTTTCGCTGTTTCTCCCGCGAGGGCCGGCCGTCGGCTGAAGGTACCTCGATAAACGTATTATCGGCAGTCAGACCCTGGATCGCGCAGCCGTATTCGAGCTTTAGCTTTTCTGCGTCTTCAAACGAAATCTTGAAGTCGTAGGCCACATCGCGGGTGAAGTGCTCAGCGCCCAGCGTGATGCTGAAAGCCTGGATCATCGCCTCCCCGGCGTACACGACGACTTCCGTTGACTGCGCGCCGATATCGGCAATCGCCACACCCTGCCGGCGCTCGTCCGGTGCCACGCACGAATACGCCGAAGCCATGCCTTCATAAACGGTTTCTTCCACCGCCAGATGGGCCTCATGCACCGCGCTCACCAGCGACTGATGCTCGAAGGCGCTGGTGGTCACAATGTGAACGTTCGCTTCCAGGCGCGACGCCCTCGTGCCGCGCGGGTTCACCACCCCCGCGTTGCCATCCAGAGTGAAGTCCTGCGGGAATACCTGGAGCAGCACGCGCTCGGCGTCTAACTGCTGGCGGCACGCCTTTTCCACCGCGTACGCCATGTCGGACTGATCGATCTCCCGGGGCCGCCCAAAGTCGTGTTTGCCGGCCTGGTTATCGCCGTGAATCGCTTCGCCGCCCAGGCCGACGACCACCGCGTCAACGGAGATACCCGCCTGGCGTTCCGCCTCGCGCGCGGCCAGCCGCACCGATTCCGACATCTGCTCGCGATCGGCGATCTTGCTGTTGGCCCAGCCGCGCGAGTCCACCTGGCCCGCGCCCGCAAACCGGATCCGGCCCTCCTCCACCACGCAGATCACACACCGCGTGTGGGCGCTGCCCACATCGAGACCCGCGGCGCGGTGAACTCGGTTAGCTGCCATGCGTCTCCTCAGCCCTTGTGGGCAAACAACCGCTCCCTAACGGTCGCGGCTCGGAATCCGTTAAACGAGCCCGCGAGCCGCGAATTGCGAATCCGCGCGCTACCGATCCGCGCGCTACCGATCCGCGCGCTACCGAGGCGCGACCGTCAGGGAGCGCTCCCTCCCAGCCCGCCCCGTTACTCCCGTACAGACACTCAATCACTCGGCCGAACCCCTTCCGCCGTCAACGTCGGCCGCGCATAAATACGCCCGTCGATCCGCAGATCGAAGGTCGTCTTCGACGGATCCCGCCGCAGCAGTTCGTCCGCGTTCTGTCTAAATTTTTCAAGCCGTCGCTTGAAATACCGGTTCCCTATAATCAACGTCACCGCTTTGCCGCCTGCGTCCTGCATTACTTTTAGATTATCCGGATCCGTGGCGTCCACTTCGGAAATTTTGGCGGAAAGTCCTCCCGAATCGTTCATAAGTTTAAGCAGGCGGCGGACCCGCAGCCGCCGTTCGTCGTTGCTTTGCTGCCTCGTCACGCCGGTTAAAATGGGCAGGTTGAGCGCCTCCTGGATCTCCGGCCGGAGGATAAAACCATCGGTATCGATTAGCGGAAGTTCGGTCTCGCCCGGCAATTGCACGAAGGCGACTGGTTCCCGCTCCGTGATGTGGATCTGCAGACGGTTGGGCCATACGCGCGTTACGCGCGCATCCTTCACCCATTGCAGGCGCAGGAGTTCATCGCGGCGCTGCCGCAGAGGCAGCAGATAGATGCTGCCGCCGTAATCCTTCTCAAACATCAATGCCACGTTGTCGCGCGCGCTGTGGGCGAGTCCCGTGATTTCCACCGCCGGGCTGGCTTCCCCGGGATCGGGTGGCGAGGCCAGTGTGAACTGCGGATCGCGGATCAGGAAGTGCTCCAGTTGTATCGCGCCCCACAGCAGCGCCACCAGCGCGATGGAGGCGAGCGTGGCGATAATCAGCCCCCGGCGTATGGTGAGGTATCGCTCCTCGTTATAGGTCTGTTGTTTTTTTGCCATTGCATTACTCCTTGCCGCGAAGTCTGGATAGTAGTTTGTCCCCGGCCTGCCATACGTTCCCCGCGCCCAGGGTCACCACCGCGTCACCCGGCCGCGCCGCCGCGGCCACCATTTCCACGGCCTTGTCGATCGTGCCGGCCAGGTGCGCCTCCCGGTGGCCGAAGGCCCGCAAACGCTCGGTTAGACCGGCGCTCGAGACGCCGGCAATCGGAGCCTCGGAAGCGGCGTAAATGTCCAGCAGGCTGACGGTATCGGCTTGATGAAAGCTGCGCGCGAAGTCGTCCATCAGATGCTGCGTGCGCGTGTAGCGATGCGGTTGAAAGATCACATGCACGCGCTGGAACCGGCACAGACGCGCTGCCGCCAGCGTGGCGCGAATTTCCGTGGGATGGTGGCCGTAGTCATCAATGATCGTGACCCCAGCGGCCTCTCCGCGAAGTTGGAAGCGCCGGTCCACGCCGCGATACTCCGCCAGTCCCGCGCGAATCTTTTCGTGCGGCACTTCCAATTCGTGCGCCACCGCCGCCGCCGCCGTCGCGTTCAGCACGTTGTGCATGCCAGGGACTTTCAGTTCGAAAACGCCTAGATCTTCGCCCCGGAACTGCAGACGGAATTCGCTCGACATATGCCCCAGTTCAATCCCGGAAATGTGCAGATCGGCTTGCGAACTCACGCCGTATGTAACCGTGCGGCGTTTCACCGCCGGCAGCACCTGTTGCACGTTCTCGTCATCAAGGCACAGAATCGCGCAGCCGTAGAAGGGAACTTTATTCACGAACTCCGTGAACGCGCGGCGGATCTCCTCGATCGAGTGGTAGTGGTCCAGATGTTCGCGATCAATGTTCGTTACCACCGCGATGATCGGCGCAAGCTTCAGGAACGAGCCGTCGGATTCATCGGACTCGACCACCAGAAAATCGCTCTTTCCCATCCGGGCGTTGGAGCCACCCAGCGTGCTGACGCGACCGCCCACCACGACCGTCGGATCCAGCCCCGCATAGGCCAGCATCGTCGCCGTCATCGATGTCGTCGACGTCTTGCCATGACTCCCCGCAATCGCGATCCCATACTTCAGGCGCATTAACTCGGCCAGCAGTTCCCCGCGCGGTATCACCGGAATCCCCAGCCGCCGCGCCTCCATCAATTCAAGGTTGGACTCATTCACCGCGCTGGTAACCACCAGAGCTTTCGCGCCCGCCACATGCGCGGCGGAGTGGCCTTCATGCACCGTCGCGCCCAGCGTTCCCAGCCTTTCCGTCACCGCCGTCAACTTCACATCAGAACCGCTGATCGTATAGCCCATGTTCAGTAGAATCTCCGCGATTCCGGACATGCCGATGCCGCCGATTCCAGTGAAGTGCAGGCGTTGTGGCTTATAGAACATTTCCTATGGTATCGGTTTATTCAATTTTTTGCTTCGGCGTACTCTTCCAGCAGCGTCGCCGCCCGCGCCGCTGCGCCCGGCTTCCCTTGGGCTCGCGCCGCCGCGGCCATCGTTTCCAGCTTTTCGCCCTGGAGGCACGCTTCAATTTCGCGGAGCATGCGGAGGCCGTCGAACTCCTTGTCCGGCACAACCCGGGCGCCGCCGGCGCGTTCCATTGCCCTAGCGTTAGCCATTTGGTGATCGTCGGCCGCATAGGGGTAGGGAACCAGGATCGACGGCTTGCCCGCGGCGGCGAGTTCGGCGACCGCGCCCGCGCCGGCGCGGCAAATGACGAGATCCGCCTGCGCGAACGCGTGCGGCATGTCGTCAATAAAAGGGACCACTTCCATATTGGCGCGATGCATCGCGACGCTGATTTCGTCGTACATGTCGCGGCCTGTCTGGAGAATGATTCCGCAGTCGAGCGGGGGCAGGTCGCGAGTAGCGTAGTTGAGCGTGCGCGATCCGCGGCTCCCGCCGGTGACCAGCACCACCGGCGGCGTGCCGCGAGCCT
>CAMDKT010000204.1 GCA_945900935.1 Candidatus Sulfopaludibacter sp. SbA3
AAGGGCGGGCGCTGGAGGCCACACGCTGGCTGCGGGAAGCGCTTGTGTGGAAGCCCTCCTGGCCGGAAGCCACGGTGCAACTAGCCGCCGCCTTGGGATCCACGAATCAATTCGAAGAGGCCAGACGGCTGCTCGAAGTGCTGTTGGCCGCGGATCCGAAGAACGCCCCGGCGCATTATCAGTTCGCCCGGCTTTTGGTAAGAATGCATCTGCCCGATGAGGCTCGCCGGCATTTCCTCCTCTTTGCCGACCTGAAGCGGCCGTGAGGCGCCGTACGCGGCTCTTCGCAGCTTTGCTTCTGTCTTGCCCGGTCATTTCTACCGGAGACGTCTCCGGTGCCGTGCGATTCATCGACATCGCTAAAGAGGCGGGCCTGAGCGCGAAAATGGTCTGCGGCGAACCGGAAAAGCGATGGATTCCGGAGGCGAACGGCAGCGGGGTCGCCGCGCTGGATTACGATAACGACGGGCTGCTCGACATCCTGATCGTAAATGGATCCACGGTCCCTCGGCTGATCCAGATCCTGGAAGGAACGATGCCGGCCGCCGCGAGCGGACTTTATCTTTTTCGCAATCTGGGGAAAGGACAGTTTCAAGACGTCACCGCCAAAGCGAAGCTGTCCAACTCCTACTGGGGTACCGGGGCGAATGCCACCGACTTCAACAATGACGGCTTCGTGGACATCCTTGTCACAAACATCGGCATCGACCTCCTGTTCCGCAACAACGGCGATGGCACGTTCACCGAGATCGGAAATGCCGCCGGATTGAGCCGCGAGATTCATTGGCATACAGGCAGCGCATTCGGCGATTACGACAACGACGGAAATCCCGATCTCTATATCGCCGGCTACGTGGATGTCCGGTCATTGCATCTCCGCGCCGCCCCGGGCGTTTGCGACTACCGCGGCATGGCCGGTTTCTGCGGACCCCTAAACCTGAAGGGCGAGCGTGACATACTCTACCGCAACAATGGCGACGGCACATTCTCCGACGTAACGGTCCGCGCGAAAGTCGTGGATGCCGATGCGCGCTACGGGTTCGCGGTCGTATTCGACGACCTGAACCAGGACGGAAAGCCCGATATATTCGTGACCAACGATTCCGGAGCCAATTATCTATATCTGAACTCCGGCGATGGGACCTTCCGGGAATCGGCTCTGGTCAGCGGCGTGGCGTTCAACGGAGACGGCCGGTCGCAAGCCAATATGGGTGTCGCGGTCGGCGACTACGACAACGATGGCGATCTCGACCTGCTGACTACAACTTTTTCGGAAGATTACTTTCCGCTCTTCCAACAGACCTCGCCCGGTTATTTCGAGGATGTGTCGGCCACGGCGGGGCTGGCCGCCGCAACCATTCCTTACCTTGGTTGGGCGGCCGGATTTGCCGATTTTGATAATGATGGCGAACGCGATTTATGGTTTGCCAACGGTCACGTGTATCCCACAGTTGACAAACTCGGGAGTACCACTTACTTACAGCCATTCTCCGTGTTTAAGAATCGAAAAGGCCATTTTTCGGAGGTGCCACTCGGGTTGCCGAAGAACTCCTACCGAGGCGCAAGCGCGGGTGACTTCGACAATGACGGACGCGTCGATATCGTGGTGCTGCCGATCGGCGGCACGCCCATGCTCCTCTCCAACCGTACGGCGACACGCAATTCCTGGATCGGCTTCTCCCTCATCGGGACCCACAGCAACCGGGATGCTCTCGGCGCGCGGATGCAAATCGAAGGATGCGGTCGGAAATGGTTCGACACCGTACGCAACGGCGGAAGTTATCTTTCCCGAAACGATCCGCGTCTCCACTTCGGCCTCGGTTCGTGCGGCAGTGTGGATCGGGCCACCATCGTGTGGCCATCGGGCAAGCGGCAGGTTCTCAAAACTCCCGCCACCAATCGTTACACCACCGTCCAGGAACCGTAGCCGGATCTTCTGATATACACTTCTTCCATGATTGGATCGAGTGTGGCGTTCTTAGCCGCGTGGCCATCGGGCAAGCGGCAGGTTCTCAAAACTCCCGCCACCAATCGTTACACCGCCGTCCAGGAACCGTAGCCGGATTTTCTGATATACACTTCATCCATGATTGGATCGAGGGTGGCGCTGTGGCCGGTGGCATTCTTAGCCGCGTGGCCGCTCATTGGCGCCCAAGCCGGAGGCCGCGCCGGCGTCTGCGCTTCCTGCCATCCTAAACAGGTGAGCGGCTACCAGCGCACCGGAATGGCGAATTCGCTTTTCCGACCGAAGAAACAGCCGTCGGGCCGTTTCACGCATGCGTTTTCGGATACCGGCTTCAGAATTCAATCGACCGCATCGGGAATGCGCCAGCACATTGAGCGCAACGGTTTCAAGGCGGAATACGATGTCGCCTACGTCATCGGCTCGGGCAATAACGCATTCGGTTACCTGACGCAAATCGGCGGCTACCTGTTCCAGTCTCCGGTGTCGTACTACTCCAAGCGCGCCCTCTGGGGCATGGCGCCGGGTTACGAGCGCGACCGCGAGCCGGACTTCACCCGTCCGGTCACGATGGAGTGCCTGCTCTGCCACTCTGGACGGCCCCTTCCCGTCGGTGGCACTCTAAATCGCTACCAACCGCAGCCGTTCGCGGAGGAAGCGATCTCCTGCGACCGGTGTCACGGGCCGTCTGACGCACACGTGGCGAAGCCCTCCGCACGTAACATCGTGAATCCCGTCAAGCTACCGGTTCGCGGACGCGATAGCGTGTGTGAGCAATGCCACCTCGGCGGAGAAGCGCGCATTCCAAACCCGGGACGGCAGATCGCCGATTTCCGGCCGGGTCAGGATCTGGAGGAGATCTTTTCGGTCTACGTCTTTGACACTCCCGCGGAAGCCGCCGCCGGGGGCCTCAAAGTAGTGAGCCATGTGGAGCAGTTCGCGCTAAGCCTCTGCGCTCGTCAAAGCTCCGGAAAGATGTGGTGCGGCACCTGTCACGATCCACATGACAAGCCGGCGGACCCGGAGCGCTACTACCGCGCGAAGTGTCTCGGGTGCCATACCGCGCCGTTGTCCGCGCCGCACCCGTCCGCGGCTAAAGCGAACAGTACCCTGGATGCGCGCCTGCTTGATACCGCGCCGCACGCGTCCGCGGCTACCAGTCGCGGTTCGATTCGCGTTTCCGCCCTTGATACCGCGCCGTTGTCCGCGGCCGCAAACTGTACCGGTTGCCATATGCCGCGCCGGCAGACGAAAGATGGAGGGCACACCGCATTCACGGATCACCGCATTGCACGGGTTCCCGCGCCAGGCTCGTCCACCCCGCGGCGCAAGCTCGTCGCGTGGCGTGAACCACCGGCAGCCATTGCCGGCAGAAACCTCGGGCTGGCGAATGTACTGGTTGGAGAACGCGACGAATCCGCATTCCAGATGGATGCCGGTTTCCGGCAGTTGACCGGCGTCTACGAATCCCGGCCCGATGATGCGGCTGTGCTCACCAGTCTGGGGCTGGTGATCCTCCGCAAAGGCAGGGCCACCGAAGCGGCGCAACTCTACGAGCGCGCCGTGGCTCTGGAGCCGAACTACGCTCCGTACCGTATCAACGCCGCGACGGCTTGGAAGGAAGCCGGCGACATTGCAAAAGCCATTAGCCATCTGGAGATGGCCATTCAGATGGACCCTTCGCTCGAGCTGGCCTACCGCAAGTTGGGCGAAATCTATTCGCGAACGAACCAACCTGAAAAGGCGCGCCAAGTGTTCGAGCGCTACCTGCGGTTCATGCCGGGTAACGTCACGGCCCGAAGCGCGATGGATATCCAGTAACCCTGTTTAGAAAATGGGTGAGCGCACGAGTACACCGTTAATGGAAGATCGGATGCCGCATCATTCGAAGCGTGGTATTCCCTGGCCGGATCGATGCTCAGACGATCATAGATCGTCGGCACTCTCCAAAAATGACCCGGGTATGCTCTCCGGAATTGACCCGCCGAACCGGTTGGGCCGGGGATGATAACGCCTTGCCCGCCTATGGCTTGCGGACCAAGGTGCGGCGCATGGGGTGGGCAACTCTAACTGAGCGCAAGTGGGTCATTTCTGGAGAGCGCCGAGGTCATAGATAGTCGTCGTCAGATACTCGACGCGCACCGGATTGTCTTTGGGATCGGAACCGGTTACGTCCGGCGATCCATAGACCTGGCATCCCTTACTGCCAGCGCCGGCCACTAGAACTGAGAAGACCCGCGGCCGATAGTCCCGGCCTCCGGCCACGATACTTCCGGGAGTGCGTCGGAATTCGCCCGGCAGCCTCGGCGTGCGGCAAAACTTGCCCATTTACGCTCTCCAAAACTTACCCGCCCTCGCATCGGTACTGTAGCCGCCAAGCCGCAGCAGGGCAAGGCGTTATCGACCCCGCCGGCGGCGGGGTCGATTTTGGCGAACATATCCGGGTCAATTCTCGAGCGCGCCGAAGCCCGGCCGCGCGACAAGGGGTAATTGAGAGCATCCCGCGTTAGACAAGGTCGTCCATTAAGGCGGAGAGAGCATAGTCGATCTTTAGCGGCCCGTTGCCTGGCACAAAGATTCTGTCTCAAAGTACACGCACGGAATCGGGGCTTGACACCGGGGGGGTAGGGGTGTATGTTTGCCGTGTAACGGAGCCAAAATGGAAATTCCGGTTCACATACTAGCGACATGGACCGTTCTCAGAATTGACATTGGCTGACGATTTCGATAAGGCCACGAGGTGATAAAATGCGCGCAATCAAGTTCCTATCGATCCTGGCAGCCCTTGCCGCCTTCGGCCCTAACGCCCACGCTCAAGCAGTCAAGGGAACTCTGCTCGGCGCCGTGCTTGATTCATCCGGTGCGGCGATCCCTTCGGCGAAGCTGGTGATTGTCGACATCAATCGCGGACTCACGCGCGAGGCGGTTACGAATGACAGCGGACTTTACTCGTTCCCCAATCTCGAGGCCGGCGCCTATCGCGTCACCGTGGAAGTCGCCGGATTCCAGAAGGCACAGCGTGAGAGCGTCGAAGTGCTGGTTAATTCAACGATACGGGCCAATTTCGAACTCAAGCCCGGAGTGGTCACCGAGACCATTGATGTCAAGGCCGACGTTGCGGTGCTTCAAACCGACCGCGCCGATACCGGACGCAAGATCGAAACCAGGCAAGTGGCGGATATGCCGCTCGGCTTCAACCGGAACTTCCAGAGCCTGCTGGGCCTGGTGCCCGGCGTCCGGCGATCGTTTCGTCCCCATAGCGAGTTCTTCAATTCGATGGACACGCTGTCGAACGAAGTCAACGGCCAGAACCGCCAGATGAGCAACCTGCAATTGGAAGGAGTCGACAATAACCATCGAACTGGACTGCTGCAAGTGCTGATTCCACCCATTGAGGCGATCGCCGCTGTCGACATAACCACCAGCAATTATGAGGCGGAACTGGGACGAGCCAGCGGCGCGGTCACCAACGTAACGCTGAAGTCGGGTACCAACGAGATTCACGGCAGCTTCTTCGAGTTCCACCGGAATCAGCACCTCACCGCGCGCAACTTTTTCGCCGCCACGCGTCCGCCAGTCGTCTATAACCTGTTCGGCTTCACGCTGGGCGGACCGATTCGCAAGAACCAGACATTTTTCTTTGGCGACTTCCAGGGCGTCCGTGACCGGCGCGGCGACGTCAACATCGCCACCATTCCGACGCCCACTCACCGCACCGGCGACCTCGGCAGCATCGCGCTCCCAATCTTCGATCCGGAGACCGGCTTGCCCAACGGCGCCGAGCGGACTCCGTTCGCCGGCAATCGAATCCCCGCAAGCCGCATCAGCCCGATCTCACGAAGAATGCTCGAACTGATTCCGGAGCCGACCCGGCCTGGCGAAGGCGCCAACTGGGAGCGCAATACTGTCCGGGAAAAAGACATCAATAGCATGGACGTCAAGATCGATCACCTGCTCGACTCCAACAACCGCCTCTCCGGCCGCTATAGCTTCCAGAAACCGGAAGTGTTCGATCCTTCGGTCTATACAGCGAAAGCCGGCGGCCCAGCCAAGCAATCCGGATTCGCCGGGACCGGCACCAACAAGATCCACTCGGGAGCCATCAACTACACTCGAATCCTTAGCCCCACCTTTATCGGCGAGTTTCGCGTGGGCGCGTTCCGATACCGCAACGAAGCCTACAACGCGGACTATGGCATGAAGACGGCCGACGAGCTTGGGATTCCCGGAGTCAACATCAGCGAATTCACTTCCGGCATCCCCCAGATCTGGATCAATGGGTATACGCGGTCCGTGCTGGGATACAGCCAGAGTCTTCCGTGGCAACGCGCCGAGACCAATTTGAACTACGTCACCAACTGGACCAAGATCCGGGGCAGCCACACGTTCAAGTGGGGCGCCGACATCCGCCGCGTCCGTGACGACCTCAATCAGAACGACGCGTTCGGGTCCCGTGGGCGCTTCGAGTTTCTCGAGGGCACCACGGCGCTCAACGCGCCCGGAGCGCCTCGGGTCGGCATCGGCAATGCGTTTGCGTCGTTCCTGCTGGACCGCCCGAATCTGGTTGCCCGCAGCGTGCCCTACATCTTTCCCGCCTATCGCCAGACGACGGCCTTCTTCTTCGTCCAGGACAAGTGGCAGATCGGCAGGAAACTTACCGTCGATCTCGGTCTGCGCTACGAGTTCTGGCAAAATCCGCGCCCGCGTCTGCCTGGCGGCTTCTCCAACTACGATGCCAACCTCAATCGCGTGCTGGTTGCCGGCATTGGCAACAATCCGATGGACCTCGGGCGACAGCAATACAGGAAGCACTTCAATCCGCGGCTCGGGATCTCATACCGGTTGAACGAGAAGACGGTGTTTCGAACCGGCTTTGGCATTTCCGTCCAGCCGCTGGCCGATTTCAACTACGGATACAACTTCCCGATCCGGAGCACCGAGCAGTACCTGGCCGTCGACGCGTTCAATGTCGGCGGGCGCATGGCCACCGGATTTCCGCGGCCTCCGACGCAGTTCTACCCGCCGGACGGCATCATCGAGAATGCGCCGCTCACCCAGTCCTTCACCATCTTCCCCGATGACTTGCGCGAAGGCTATATCCAATCCTGGAATTTCGCCGTCCAGCGCTCGCTGCCGGGCAACTTCGTCTTGGACGTGGCCTATGTCGGCAATCAGGCCGTGGGGAATTATACCTTCCGCGACATCAATGCGAGCCCCATCCTCAATTCGGGGGTCGCCGGCCAACCGCTATTCCAGAGGTTCGGAAGGCGGGCGCCAGTGAGCGCCTGGCAACCGACGCAGAGCAACTTCCATTCGATGCAAGTCAAGTTTGACCGGCGGCTGGCCGACGGATTCCTGCTTACCACTGCTTACACCTACAGTAAGGCAATCGACCAGGACTTCTTCCAGCAACTCAACTTCCGCCTCAATCGCGCCACTGGCACCAGTGACCGTCAGCAAATGTTCGTGCAGAGCTATATCTACGAACTCCCCTTCGGCCGCGGCAAGAAATGGGCCACGTCGGGACCGGCCAGCGCACTCCTGGGCGGCTGGCAACTGACCGGTATTCTAACGCTGATGAGCGGCGTGCCCTTGAACATCGTCGACGGCGGTGTGTTGAACACGCCGGGTTCGCGCAACCGGCCCGACTTGCTGCGGAAGCCGGAGATTCTGGGCGGCATCGGGCGCGGGAGCCTGTGGCTGGAAACGGCGGCATTCGCCGATCCTGGGGTCGGCCGGCTGGGCACAACCGGACGCAACATTCTGCGGGGGCCGGATTTCCGGAACCTGGATTTTTCGATCTTCCGGCGCTTCAACGTGACCGAACGATTCAAGGTGGAACTGCGCGGCGAGTCGTTCAACCTCTCCAACACGCCCAAGTTCAGCAATCCCGATGGCGGCTTCACCAGCCCGACGTTCGGAATGATCACCGGCGCTGGCGATGACTTCAGCGACCCTGCATTCCGGCGGCAGGTGCAGGTCGGGCTGAAGATCACATTCTGATCCGCCTTGTGATCGCCACGCCGGCTCTGAAGTGAGCCGTTGCGCCCCGTTGCGGCCGGCTGGAAGATCTATACTGGGCAATGCCGGGCGCAACATCATTCGCGGTCCGCGTTTCGTCAATCTCGACTGTATACTCAAGACCGTGGGTCCACTTACTGCCATCAGGTGCCGCGATCTCCTTCTGCTGGCTGTCGGTCCGATCCTGGCGGCGGCCAAAGACTACCTCGTCTATTGGGGCACCTACACGGCTGGCGGACCGCGTTATGGCCGGGGCGCCCTCTGGGCCCGGCGGGGTAGCCGCGGACGCAGAGGGAAGACTGGATTGAAAGACGCGACGGAGGGGGGAGGTGTCTCAACAAGTCGCCTCCAGGGCGCAGTTTTCGGCGCCGGAGGCGCCGGGAGGTGGCAGGAGCGACCCATAACAGGCCATGCCGAAGTCGACGGTGCCGAAAAAGCCATGCTGGGGGCTGTCTCAAAGTGCTGTTACGGCAAAGTAGAAATGTCCCCTCCGCAGAGGGGCGGGGACGCGCCATTCCCACAATTGGCATTGTTCTGCATCACGTCCAGCCGTCAAGGCTACCCTTCGGCGCAAAGGCAGGCGGCCTTGACGGCGCCAGTACGCGATGCACCAGATGCCGCCCTCCTAGGAGGGAATGGCGCCGCTGTTCGGCCATCCAGTCCGGGAGACGGGACATTTCTACTTTGCCGGAGAGGGGGACATTTCTACTTTGCCGCGACATCTGTCTCAAAGTACTTGACACGCACCGGATGATCGTATAGCATCGAGACCGTCGTCTATGAAATCTTGGGTACTTGGCCCCAACGAGGAGTTAGTTAAGGGGATGCATATGATACTTCGTGCCGCAGTCCTGGTTAGTTTGTTGTCGACGTTCTGCTTTGCCCAAGATCGCGGCACTATAACGGGCTCCGTTACAGACGCGTTAGGTGGTGCCATCGTAGAGGCGAAAGTCACTATTCGGAATCCAGCCACCAACCTAAGGCAAGATGTCGCGACGAATGCGGAAGGCACCTACACCGTGCCCTATCTTCCGGCTGGCATCTATACTGTGCAGGCGGAGAAGCCCAATGCCACTTACTTTGTGCTGCAAAGTCGCATTGGATTGGCTAATCATGGGAATTCTTTGGCGCGTGATGTTCACCAGGTTTGT
>CAMDKT010000205.1 GCA_945900935.1 Candidatus Sulfopaludibacter sp. SbA3
TCGAACTCCCTCCCCATCATCCACCGCAACCCCTTTCTCCTCCTCGCTCTCGACCCGCAGGTCACATTTACCTCCACCTCCGGCGAGCAAAGCCCCTTCCACCACTGGGCCGGTTCCCGCCTCGACGTCGGCGGCGGCACCCAACTCAAGAACGACATTCTCATCGACGGCTCCCCCAACACATGGGGGCCCAAAACCAACTACGTCCCCCCCATGGATTCCGTCTCCGAATTGAACGTCCAGCAGAACGCGACGGACGCCGAATTCGGCCATTCCGCCGGCGGCATCATCTCCCTGCAAATGAAGGGCGGCTCCAACGAATGGCACGGCAGCTCCTACTTTTTCGGCCGCAATCCTAAGCTCAACGCCCGCCCGGATTCGACAACCCTCACCCCCAGCCTGGTCCGCCACAATGTCTGGGGCGTTACCAGCGGCAATCCAATCATCAAGAACAAGCTCTTCAATTACATCGCCTACGAAGGCCAAAACCTCCGCGAACCCATCAACCTCATCAAGACCCTTCCCACCGCTCTCGAACGCACCGGCGACTTCTCTAAAACCCTGTCTTTGAACGCCGGCATAATCGCTCTCAAGCCCATCTACGATCCCTTCACCACCCAGGTCAGCGGCGCCAACGTCACCCGCATGCCCTTCGCCGGCAACGTCATCCCCCGTTCGCAAATGGACCCCGTTTCCCTCCGTTTCCTTCAGGATATCTGGGCACCCAATGGCCCTGGCGATGACGTCACCCAGGTCAACAACTACCGTCTCACCTTCGCCCGCGTTTACGACTACTACAACTGGTCCAACCGCACCGATTGGAACATCAACGATAAATGGAAAATCTTCGGTCGCGTTTCGCGTTATCACACCAACGTCACATCGCCCAATCCTCCCGGCACGCCCGCCGCCTCCACCGGTGGCTCCGAGCGCAACTCCTTGACCGCCGCCGGCGACGCCGTCTGGACCGTCAACGCCACCACCGTCGTCAACTTCCGCGGCTCCTACGGCAAGCCCGTTGATCGCTTCATTGATCCTCTCGCCGAAATCAAATCCATCGGCGACTTTTTCCCCAACAACCCCAGCTTCTTCGATAGCTACGCCAAAGGCCTCCCCGTTCTCTATTACCCCGGCCTGAACCTCGGCGGCAACTTCGGCCGCGGCGGCTATTGGTACTCCGCGCCGGACTTCTATAACGGCCAGGCCAAGGTCTCCAAACAGGCTGGCAAACACTACTTCAAGACCGGCGGCGAGTTCCGCCGCTACCGCGGCAACTCCGCCCTCCCGCAGCCGTTATTCTTCACCTTCCCCGCCGCCAATACCGCTAACACCTTCATCAATCCCAACGTCCGCCTCAGCGGTAGCGAATGGGCCACCTTCCTCTTGGGCGCCATCGGCGAGAACTCCCGCGCCCGCGCCACGCCCACCTTCCGCGCGCACAATACTTTCTACGCCGGTTACATTCAGGACGATTTCAAACTCAGCCAGAACATCACCCTCAACCTCGGCCTCCGCTGGGAATACGATAGCCCCGTGACCGATCCCGGGGGCCGCTTCTCCCGCACCCTGGACCTCACCAATCCAATCCCCGAGTTCCAAGGCGCCGGTGCCCCTGTCATCCCCGCAGCCGCCGCTTCTCTCCGCACCGCGCCGGCGATTTACAACGGTGCCTGGATCCACACCAAAGACGCCAGTCAGGGCGCTTACAACTCGCCCAAGACCACCTTCCTTCCCCGCTTCGGTATCGCCTGGCGCCTGTCGGATCGCATGTCCTTCCGCACCGGTTATGCCCGTTACGCCATCATGCCGTCGGTCGATATCGAAGGCGGCATCAACCTTAACGACGTGGTTCCCTACACCGGCTACGGCCAGGATTCCTTCCCCCTGCCCACCGTGCAAGGCATTCCCGGCGCGCGCCTTAGCAATCCCTGGCCCGCCGCCAATCCGCTCGTCCCCCCCGTCGAACGTACCCTCGGCCGCTACACCGAACTCGGCTCCACCGCCCAGTCCGTCATCTGGAACCAAAACTTGAGCACGTCCTACAACGACCGTTTCAACTTCAGCCTCCAGCGCGCACTGCCCTCCCAAATCGTCGTCGACGTCACTTACTTTATGAGCTTTGGATTCAACCATCGCTATCAGAAGCAGTTGAACAACGTCGATCCCCGTCTCGCGTTTCAGCACAAGTCCGCCGTCAACACCCGTGTCGCCAACCCCTTCTTTCAGGTGTTGCCGTTCAACAAGTTTCCCGGCGGTCTGCGCAACGTCCAGAACATCGCGGTCAACGACTTGCTCACACCCTATCCCCAGTACGGCCCGATCACGCAGTGGAACGCCCAAGGCGTCTATCGTCAATATCAATCGGTGCAAATCAAAGCCCAGCGCCCATTCGTCAATGGTTTTAATTTCCTCATCGGCTACAACTACAACAACGCCAAGAACGATGAATACTACGATGGCGTGGACACCTTCCTCGATAACTTCACCCTCCAGCCCTCGCCCGCCAACCGGCACAAATTCAACATCGGCGGCATCTACGAACTGCCCTTCGGCAAAGGCCGCAAATACGCCAGTAACCTCAATAAGGTAGCCAACGGCATTCTCGGCGGCTGGGCCACGAGCGGCATCTACCAGCAGATCAGCGGCGAGTTTCTCCGCCTGGGCGGCGTCATCGTCTCCGGTAACCCGGCGATCAACAACCCCACCCGCGATAAGTGGTTTGACACCACCAAAGTCGTTCGCAATACGGACTTCACTCGGCGCGTCAATCCGCTCCAGTTCGCGGGCTTCACTGGTCCCCGCATCGTCAGTCTCGACCTCACGCTCGGCAAAGATTTCCAAATCACCGAACGTGTCGGCTTCGAACTCAAGCTCGAATCCTACAACATGCCCAACCACTTCAACGGCGCCAACCCGCAATTGAATCCGGACAGTTCGCTCGTCGGGCGCATCACCGGGCAACGCAATACCTACTTCGGCCGCCAATTCCAGTACACAAGCCGTATACGCTGGTAACGTGATCCGTTACGTCATCCTGGCTTCGGCGCTGCTAACAGCCGCGCCGAAGCCTGTCTTTACCGATGCCGCCGTCACCCTCCTCGGCACGCCATCGCTTGACGGACGCTACATCAGCCTCGTCGAGCAAGGCGACCTCGCCATTCGCGAAATTGCCACCGGTCGTTCCACCAAACTCACAAGAGCCACTGGCAAGGAGTTCGCCTATTTCTCGTCCATCTCCCGCGACGCCAAAACCGTCGCCTACGCGTGGTTCAACGAAGAAGGCTTCTACGAGCTTCGCGTCGTCCCCATAACGGGCGGCCAGCCGCGGACGATCTTCAAAAACCCCGAAGCCGGCTTCGTGCAACCCACCGCCTGGACCCCGGACAACAAGTTCATCCTCACCCTCCTTTTCCGCAAAGATAACGTCAGCCAAATTACCCTCATTCCCGCCAATGGCGGCGAAGCCAAAGTGCTCCGCTCCCTCAACTGGGTGTACCCCAAGCGCATGGATATCTCCCCTGACGGCCGCACGCTGATCTACGACTCCTTCGCGCCGGGGAGCACTTCGCAGCGAACCATCTACTCCCTGACCCTTGACGGCGCCGCCGAAAAGCGCCTTGTCAACGAGCCCGGCAACCACCTCTTTCCGCTCTATGCGCCGGACGGCAAATCGATTTACTACCTCTCCGATGACGACTTCGTCGAGCGCCCCGAAACCGGCCTCGCCCGCGTCGTTCAAAAAGGCATCGGCCGCGCCCTCCCTCTCGGCATAACGGACCAGGGCAGGCTCTACTACGGCCTCCGGACGGGCACCAGCGACGTGTTCCTCGCCGAGATTGGCGACATCGCCAAAACCGCCCGGCGCGCCTCCCTCCAATTCCCCAATCGCAACCTCGCGCCCAGCTTTTCCCCCGACGGCAAGCGCCTCGCCTATCTCAGCAGACGCGGCAACGAGAACTACGGCCAGGAGTCCCGCGCCGTTGTCATCCGCGACGGCGACACCGAAACCGAGCAAGCCGTCAAAATGGCCCACATCGAACGGGTGCACTGGCGCACCGACGGCCAGGCGCTCTACCTAAGCGGCAGCGACGGCAAAGGCCGCGGCGGCATCTTCGAGTTCGATCTCGCCGCCAAGCGAACGCGGCCACTGATCGCCGAGATCGGCGGCCCAGCCAAGGGATACGAGTTCTACCCGCACGCCAAAGGCTTCGTCTACCGCGACGGCGACAAATTCCGCGATGAAAAGGGCCAGCCCTTCGCTTTCCCGTTCAACGCCGAAGGCATCACCGAGTGGCTGAACTTGAGTTACGCCATTCGCGGCAACACCCTCATCCATTTCACGCCCGAAGGCCGGAAGCAATATGAGCTCCCCGGCAATCGCCAGCCCGGCGCATCCATCAGCCCCGACGGCAAGACGATCGCCATCACCGCTGGCCGCGAATCCCAGGAAATCTGGTCCCTGGATCTTCGTTAGAAAAACTGTTCACAGCTAAACAACGGCGGCGCCGCCGGCACCCGGTCATAACGCGTATCCCCCACAAACATCGTCCCCGCCAACGGAACCACCGGGTCCATCCCCTCCACCGCGGTCGTGAACAGCACCTTCACCCGTCCGTCCAGTTCCAACACCTCCGGACACGTCACGCGCGGCGAACCGGGCAAGCGCCACTCCGCCAGCAGCTCCCCGTCCGCAATCCGATACTCCCGCGCCAACCCGCCGGCGGCGGCCTCGGGATTGTAGAACGCGACGATTACCGACTCCCCGTCCGGCGACGGCCGCAACCCATCCGGAAACAACGCCGTATCGCGGAAATCCGCAATGATCCGCCGCTTCCCCAGCCGCTTTCCGTCCGCGTCAAATTCGTAATGATCCAGCGTTTTGTTCGGCGAATCGATATCCACCAGCCCGCCGCCATAGAGATACTTCCCATTCGCGCAAATCTGCTCCGCATGCAGCGTATGCAGCCGCCCTGTGGCCGATTCAAACAGGTACATACAAGCGATGCGTTCCTGAAACGTCGTGTGCTTGGTTCCAAACAGCAGCCCGCCCTCCACCGCCACGCCGTCGTTGATCACCACTCGCTCATCCGTCGTTACAACGAATGGTGTTCCAACGACCTTTCGCGCCTTCAAGTCGTATAAAACCAAACTTCGTTCCAACCCAACGGCCACCACCGCGTCCCGGTCCGTCGCCGCGAAGAATCCCACCCGCCCCGGCAGCGGATGCACGTCATTTTCCATCGTCCGCAAATTGAGCAAATTCATGCTCCCATGCAATGCAACAAACGATTCCTGAATCGCCACCCAGCCCAGGCGCCCGCCAGGCATCGCCCGCGGCCCTTCCGGTAGGAACCGCAAACCCGGCGTTGCCGGGGTGTAAAAGGGGGTAGCTTCAAAAATGCGCATCGCTTCGTTGTACCATGTCGTCCAACTGCTTCCAGCAAAATTTGACGTTACCCCGAGCCGTCGGCTATCCTAACAGGAGTGGCGACTTCGCGCCGCCGCTGCTGTCTGATTGCGTCCCCATCGTCTAGCCCGGCCTAGGACACCGCCCTTTCACGGCGTTAACGGGGGTTCGAATCCCCCTGGGGACGCCATACTTGCATCAGCATCCTCTGCGCCTACGACCATCGTCGTCCTTCGCACCCACTTCCAAACCCTTCGTACCATTTCCATCGACCAGTAGTAGGAAGGGTTTTGGGGAATATCTAGGCTTCTACGCCTGAAACCGTATCAAATTCCTGAGGAACTGAAAACTACTCAGGCTTCCAATGGAACGAGCTTATATCCCTGGGCTCACGCCTGGGTCTTCGGGCGATGTTCGGCACGCCGGGTGTTTTGTTTTCCATTTCCACGAAAACCACTTCCAAACCCTTCGTACCGCCTCTAACGACCAGTTTTAGGAAGGGTTTTGACAAACTTGCCCGACCTTAAAACACAGTGGCTTCCTTCGCCTTCAACGAGGCGCTGTATGCTTTCCATCCCTCGAATTCATACATAAGCGACAGGAGTCCCTCAGACGCTGACTGAACAGAAACTGTAAGTTGGATTAGAGTGATCCCATTTGGAAGGTTGCGATAATTCTCTGGGAGCCAGAGGGAAGCAAGCTCTCTGTCCTTCTGCAAAAACCCCATCATCCAGTGCTGTTGCGCCGTCCAAAGGCTGCCACTTGAGAGAGAGTCGAGCGTTTCCGAGGTTCCGTACTTTTTCTCCAAAGGCTTTTTCAACTCTAAGAACGCCCTTTTAACTTCTTTTCCGTGACCGTTCGTCTCAATGGTTTTGCTAATCGCAAGTATCCGTAGCAATCCCTTAGGGCCAAACTCCAGCCAATACACCTCGAAACTTGAGTGAGGCTTTGGAACACGCGTCAGGGCGAGTCTCGCTGGGGTCTCTACCATAACTGCGTCCCTGCCAACCAGTTGGATTATTTCCGCTTTCGTCATGCCCCTATGCAGGCCGAACGGTCCTTGTGTCGCCAGTTCTGTCGTCGCTTGACCACATGCAGCACAGGCCAGCGCCAGGATTTGCACCGAGAGTCTCATGATAATTTGATACTATGTCACGCCCAATAATGGGTTCTATGGGTTTCGAACGTCCTTGGCGACAGGTTCATATCAAACGAAATGCTTCTAGTTCTCAGGATTCACCGCAGCAAATCCGCTACAGAAGCAACTCCACGAAGCCATTTGACCGTTTGGTTCCAAGTTTCGATACCTGGGGACGCCAAAATCTCCCGCGCCGCTATCGCAGCCGTTCCAGCAAATCGCTCGAAAGCATCGTCGGCGCCCAGTGCTGCTCGATATGCTGAATCACTAGATTCGTCCCTTCATTGTGGGACACATGCGGTGAGTCTTTCGGGTCATACATCGCGTCTGTCAAATCCCGCATCAAAATACAGCGCACACCCCATTTGGTCATCTGGCGGATCGCGAAGGACCGGTTCAGAATGCACATGTTCGTATGCACGCCAGCCACCAGCAAATGCTTGATTCCGCGTAACCGCAGCGCACTGTAGACTTCCTCGCCTTTGTCGGAAATCAAATCGTTCGGCCCAATCTCCACCGCCTGATGCTGGCGGCTCCAGGCTTTATAGAACTTGTCGCCTTCCGTGTCGCATCCCCCATCGGAGTCGTCAATCGGCAGCTTCAGCGTGGGGATCTCCTTCGACATCGGCAACGCCGCCGGTGGTATCGCCAACATCGCCCGGCGCTGTGGAGCGTCCTTGTAAAAGTTCATCGTGTCCGACGGCGCGTGAATGATCAACACGCCTTTCCGCCTCGCTGCCCGCAGAACGGGGTTGATCTTCGCCGTCAACACACCCACGCGCTCCGTCGCTCCCCGGCACCAGTGTTTATCCCACAAATCGCACAAAATGATCGCTGTCGTCGCCGGGTCGATCGATTCCGCTAACAGTACGTCCCGCCATTCGCCCGAACTCCGGAACAGTTCCACACGCGACCGGATCGGGACCGTAACTACCGTTGCGGCAGCCAGCAAGGACGCCGCCAGAACCATCCATAGAACCATGCGCGTACTATACCGCGAACGCAAGTAAGGTTTTCGCCCGATGTACGTTTGCCTGGAAGCCCCCGATGATAGAGACATGCGGAACACTGCCGTGCTATTCCTGTCGCTAGGGGTGTGCCTGTTGGCGGAGGAGCCAACGCAGAAGATCCTGACGCTGAAAAATGGGCAACGGTTAATTTACGACGACATCAGCCGCGAAGGAGTAACGCTGTTTGTCCGCACCGGCGGCCAGTCGGTGATGATCGACGCCGCCGATGTCGCGCCCGCGCCCGCCGCCGAACCCGCCGCCGAACCCGCCAAAGCCGCGCCGGCAATGAATGTCCCCGGTCCTGCGGCCCAATGGATCGGCCCCTACGCCGGTAAGCACAACCTTCGGCCGGAACTGATTCAGGCAGTAATGGAAGTGGAGTCCGGCTATCAAGTGAATGCGCGCAGCCGCGTTGGCGCGATTGGCCTGATGCAGTTGATGCCCCAAACGGCGAAGTATTTGAAAGTGAACGCGCACGACCCGGAGCAAAACGTGGAAGGCGGCGCGCGACTCCTCGATACTTTGGTTAAGCGTTACGAATCCCGCCGTAATGGCTTGGCCCTTGCTCTAGCCGCCTACAACGCCGGCCCCGGCGCCGTTGATCGTTTCGGCGGCATTCCGCCGTTCAAAGAGACGCGCCATTACGTTCAAAAAGTCATCCGGCGGTTTAAGGAGCTCGTCCGAGAGCCTTGACATGCGGCGCGCATGCTTTCATGCTTAGAGCATGTCGAAGATGATTCAAATCCGCAATGTGCCGGACGACTTGCACCGTAACATTAAGGCGAAGGCTGCCGCGAAGGGCAAGACAATGTCCCAATTCCTCGTGGAAATGGTGCAAGAAAAATTGCGCCGTCCGGACATTGAGGCCCTCATCCAGCGGGTTCGCAACCGTCCGATCGACAAGAGCGGTTTCGATGCCACCGCGTTCATTCGTGGGGAGCGTGATTCTAGATGATTGTTGTTGATGCCTCAGTCGTTTTCGAATTCTTAATTCACTCGGAAGATAGCCTCGCAATCGAACAACGATTTCTCGAAGAGAATTTTGACCTGCACGCTCCGAGCCATCTCCCCGTGGAGTTGTTATCGATCCTGCGCAAACACGCGCTCTTCCGTGGGGCGGCACTCGACGACGAAGACGTAGTGAGAGATGTCCTGATATTCCCAATAGAAATCCATTCCCACGAGTATCTCGTCTCGCGCATCTGGCAACTTCGCCACAACATCACCACTTACGACGCCGCCTACGTCGCTCTCGCCGAAGTCCTCGACGTCCCGCTCGTGACCCGCGACCGAAAACTCGCCAACTCTTCCGGCCACCGCGCCCGCATCGAAGTCGTCTGAACCGTTATCCTTAAAGTTCTACATGGCTAAGATTGAACGGGCTCTGCTGAGCCTCACCGACAAGTCCGGCGCTGTTGAATTCGCCCGCGGCCTCCGCGAACTCGACATCGACCTCATCTCAACCGGCGGCACCGCGAAACTCCTCAAAGACGCCGGCATCGCCGTCTATGACGTCAGCGAAGTCACCCACTTTCCCGAAATGCTCGATGGCCGCGTCAAGACCATCCACCCCA
>CAMDKT010000206.1 GCA_945900935.1 Candidatus Sulfopaludibacter sp. SbA3
TTGGCGGCGACACCGCTTGCTGACGCGCACGGCTCGGTAACGGGCCACGTTGATTCAGCTTACCGGATTCGATGGTCGGTGAAGGTAAGCAAGGGAATAGGGCTGCTGCGCGGCATGTGGCAGTCGGCGCAGTTGGCGGTGCGGGGGCAGTCCTGCTTCTTTGCGGCGGTATGGCAGCCGAGGCATTTCCGATCATAGGTCATGGCAGGCCGGGCGTCGGTGTGCGGGTCATGGCAGGTCACGCAGGTCAGGGCGCCCTTGCTTGCCTGGTAGCACTTGCTGGCGGTGAGGCCAATGGGGGCAAAGCGAATGCTGGCCGGGTCCTCGATCTCGGGTTCGGGCGAGGCGTACTCGCGCAGAGGGGAGCGGTGGCATTCGGCGCAGAGGGCCACGTCTTTGGTGCGTTTTATGGTTGGCTCCGCCGGGTGCTTTTCGCCCTCGCCGTGGCAGCGTTGGCAATGGATGCCGGGCTGAGTGGGGCTGGTGGAATGGCAGGCGAAACAGCGTTGCGCGTTGACATCGCTTTGGACGATTCCGAAGGCGGTGTCAAAGGTGTCGGCGGGTTGCGGGCTGTGGCCGGGGGTGAGGCTTAGGCGGCCGGCGAGGGGGTATTGGCTGACGCGGTGCTCGACCCAGCGGCCTTCCTGTCTGAGCAGCAAAGTGCGGGCGAAGTGGCCGGCTCCGAAGAGCCATTGGATGACGGCTTCGCGGCGAATGCCGCCGCGGGTAATTGCCACCTTGTTCGCGGAATAGGTGTACAGGGTGCCGGCGCGTTCGCGGAGCGTCTTGCCGTTGAAGCCCGTGCCATCATAGGGCTTCAGCGCGTTCGCGTGGCGTGAAATGGACTGGATGTGCGCCTTATCGGCGTGGCAGGTTGCGCAAGGCGCTCCCATCGCGGCTACGGTTCCGAGAACAAATCCAACTGCCGCGAGCGCGCTTTGTCGGCCAACGCTTTGAAGCGCTCCAAGGCAAGCTGGGCGTCGGCTTTGCGACCGCTCTCCTGGTAGACACGGCTCAGCAGGTAGTGGGCTTCGCGGAGATCGGGCTCGTTCTTGACCGCTCGTTCCAGGCATGGGATAGCTTCGGGCGCTTTGCGCTGCTGCCAGACAAGTTTAGCTAAGTGGTAGTTAGTCCTGGGATGATTGGGTCTTTGAGCGAGGGCTTTGCGGAGGAGTTGTTCGGATTCTTTCGGATCCCCCCCGGTTAAGGCCACAGCGGAGCCAAGGGCAAAAAGGGCTTCGGCGCTGTTCGGGAAGCGATGCAGTTCCGCGCGCAACTCGGCGACGGCTGCCGGCCGTTTGTGCTGACGCCAGAGTACGGCGCCGATGTTGAGGCCGAGCGTGGGGAGGTTGGGGTTGAGGGCGCGGGCTTTGTAGAAGGCAGCAAGGGCGTCGTCGTCCTGGCCTCCGGCCAAGTACGCCTGGCCGAGGCTGAGTTGCAACTCGGGGGACGTGCCTTGTTCGAGCAGCGGGCCCAGGAGTTTTTGGGCCTCGGCGGGGCGGTTGGATCTCGTGTACGCCGTAGCCAGTCCGATGAGAATGGTGGCGTCGGCGGTAGGGGTTAGAGCCTCGAAGGATTTGACGGCTTCGGAGTAGTTTTCGAGTTCTAGGAGTGTGAGTGCGCGAAGTTGCAATGCTTGGCGATGGGCGGGCTGGAACTTGAGAAATTCGTCGAAAGCGTTGCGGGCTTGGGCCCAATGGAGCGACTTGTAATAGGCCAGGCCGAGGTTGAGGTAGATGGGTGTGAGGGAGGGAGCGGCTTTGAGCGCTTTTTGATAGGAGAGGATGGCGGCGCTGTAATTATCACGGCGGGCCTGGACAGCGCCAAGATTGGCGAGGGCCTGGGCGTCGGCGGGGTTGGCCTTCAAGTGCAGTTTATACGCCTGTTCGGCTTCGGTGAGGCGGCCGGCGCGGAGATGATCGTTGCCCGTGTCGAAGGCAGATTGGGCGGCCAGGGTGAGGGTGCAGAGAAAGAAGAGTTTGATCATCGGGGGATGCGGGCGGAGTATCTCTGCCCGAGTATCCCATAACGGATTAGTGCGGTGCGGTGGCCGGGTATTATGGGCGCAGCAGAACGGGTCTGGGGCAGGGAACGACGGTGGTTTGTTTGATCTTGCCGATTTCGCGGCGGGCAATTTGAGCCCACTGGGAGGAGGGGTCGAGCTTGAGATACGTCTGCCAGTGGCTGAGGGCCTTCATCATGTCGCCTTGGCCTTGGTGGAGCAGGGCGAGATTGTAATGGGCGTCGGCGTATTGGGGCTGGATGCGCAGGGCGGAGTGGTAATGGGTGTAGGCGCGATCAGGGTCGTTGCGCTCGTCGTAGAGGTTGCCGAGATTGTAGTGGGCGAGCGCGTAATTTGGATCGGCTTCGACGGAAGCGCGGTAATAGTGCTCGCTCTTTTTCCAGTCGCGTTTATGGAAGTAGATAGTTCCGAGGTTGACCAGGGCACCGGCGGCGGCGGGATTTAGTTCGATGGCTTTGAGGTAGGCGTCGATGGCTTCTTGCGGGCCGGCGTTGGACTGTTCGAGGTCCAGACCCTTCTGGAACCAGAAGTCTGATTGTTCGCGGTTGCGCTGGGGTTCGGGGCGGGGGGCGAACGTACGCGTTTTGGCGGCGTCGAAATCGAAGAACAACTGACCCGTAACGGGCTCGATGCGCTGGCCGGAGAATTGCACGCCGATGCGGCGTCCTTCGGTGAAGATTTTGACGTCGCTGGGCCGCTGACCGAGGCGCTCCTGTAATGATTGGAACGTCTGGCGAATGCGGCTAAGGGGGATTTTTTCTTTGCGGAGCGTATTCAGAGTACGGAGAGTGAGAAGGTCCGGGAAGGCGTAACTCGCCGACGCAGAAACGAGACCTTGCTTTTCCCAGTTTCGGAGCTGACGCGCCTCAAGGGACAGGACTCGGCAGATTTCTTTGCGAGTCCACGATTGCCGGCTGACGGGGGCCACGAAAAAAGAATAACACGCTCCCTTGTGGAGTATATGTGGAAAACCCCTATTTGTTGTGGGTAAGTTTACGGTTTTAGCACCCAATATATTTGGCGTAGAGGCTGCGGGCAACTCCTACGTCGATAGTTCCTTTGATGATCGCGCGGCCATCGGGGAAGACAGTTATTTCAAAGGGATTGGGGAAGAAGCGAAGGGCGAACTCGTTGGCGCGTACAGGGGCGAGTTTTTCGAGGCGGAGTTTGAGTTCGGGAAGATTGATGGGTTTCGAGCGTTCGTGAATTTGAACAGCGTCGCGGCCGCAAAGGGAAATGGGGACGCGTTTTTCGCCGTTTAGGTAAGGGAATTCCGGGTTAGGGCCGCAGGCGGGACAGTTTGGGTCTGGGTGGGGTTGGTCGATTTGGCGGACGGCGCCGCTCCAAACGTCGATTGTAGTAATTCGGAGGTTGGGCTGGTGGCCGGTAAGGAGTTTGATCGCGTCAGCGGATTGGATGGCGGCAATGGCGGCGGTGACGGAGCCGAGGACGCCGGCGGTTTCGCAGGTTGGCTGGTCGGTTTTTGGCGATTCGGGGTAGACGCACTGCAGGCAGGAGGAGACGCCGGGGAGGATGGGCATGGTAATCCCGTAGCTGCCAACGGCGGCGCCGTATATCCAAGATTTATTTGTACTTAAGGCGAACTCATTGAGGAGGTAACGAGTTTCGAAGTTGTCGGTGCCATCGAGGATTAGATCGGCATCGGCGAGGATATCTACTATATTCGTAGGATTAAGGTCGGTGATGTGGGCGTGGACTTTTGTGGAGGAATTGATGCGGGCGATGGCGCGGGCGGCGGCGGCGGCTTTGGGCAGATTATCGCGGGCGTCCTGCTCTTCGAAGAGCCATTGGCGTTGAAGATTGGAGTGTTCGACGTAATCGCGGTCGATGATTATGAGAGTACCGACGCCGGCGCGGGCAAGGGCGGCGGCCTGGAAAGTGCCGAGTGCGCCGCAGCCGACGATAGCCACTTGTGACTGTAGTAGTAATTCCTGGCCGGACTCGCCGATGGGGGAGAAGAGGATCTGGCGGGAATAGCGTTCGCGCTCTTCCGGGGTCATTTGGGTCTAGAGTAGCATTACTCGTCGCGGAGAACTTCGAGGGGCTTCTGATCGAGAATGCGATAACTGGCCATCCAACCGGCGAACATTGCGATGAGCGCACTACCGAAAATGGCGATGCCATTCGGCGCCCAGTCAAATTGAAACTGCGCGTCGAGGAGCCGGGTGAGCAGTACGTTGGTAAAGGCTACGGCGAGCACGCTGCCCATAACCCCGGAGACGAGGCCCAGGAGCAGGAACTCCACTGAAAAAATTGCCGCGACCTTGGCGCGAGTAGCGCCAAGGGTTTTCAGGATGACCACCTCGCGGACGCGGCGCAGGCGGCTGCCGGCGATGCTGGAGGCGAGAATGATCATGCCGGCGAGAATGGCGAAGGCTGAGATGAAGCGTACGACGAGCGCGACCTGATCAATTACTTCCTGGACGCGAACGAGCACGTCGGCCAGATTGATGACGGTGATGGCGGGGAACTTTTCGAAGGACGCTTTCTGGAGCTGGGAGATCAGTGCGGGGCGGGCGCGGATGGCACCGAAGTAAAGGACGGGGACGCTGTCGAGTGCGCCGGGGGAGAAGACGAATTCGGTGTTGGAGCCTGGCCGGACGCTTTCATTGCGATGAATGGCGGCGACGCGGGCATAGACTTTGCGGCCCGAGACTTCCCATTCCGTCAGCGTGCCGGGTTTCAAATTGAGAGCTTTCGCGGCATCGGCCAGGACAGAAAGCTGGGGCTCCGCGGACCCGGGATTGTTCCACCATTTCCCTTCCACAATTTGTGTTTGGGGGGGCATTTCGTTCGACCAGGTAATGGTGCGGGCGCGGAGAAAACGTTTGGCGGGACCGACGAGATTGGTTTCATTTTGCGCCGTGTTGTTGATCGACTTCAGATGGCCGGCGGCGGTGGCGACGATGGCGACATCCCCTTCCACGCCGGGCGCGGATTTCAGAAAGGCGGCGACGGGCAAGCGATCAGCGTTGGTAATGTTGATGAGGAAAACATTCGGCATGCCGGGCGGGGCGCTGGCGGAAATCTGCCCGATGATTGAGCTTTGCAGTAAGTAGATCGTCAGGGTGAGCATGACGCCAAGGCTGAAAGCGACGAGTACAGCCTCGGCGCGGTTGCCGGGCCGATAGAGATTGGCGAGGCCGTGACGGGCGAGCGCGGGGAGCTTCAACGCGGGCAATTTCACCAGCCGGCGCAGAAGTTTCAGCAGCGCCCAGGAGAGTCCGGCGAGCAGTAACAACGCCCCGATGAGACCACCGACGAACCAGCCGCCGACGCGGGCGGCGACGGCCCAATTGGCGTCGATTAGAAAAGCGGCCATGCCGGCGAGGCCGAGGCAGATCAGCAGCGCCGCGGCGAGGGAGGCGCGCTGTTCCCGCCACCACTCCCTCCACGGTTTTGGGACGCCTTCCATGTCGCGCCGGAAGATGACAATCGGCTTGATCTGGCGGATTTCAAGGAGCGGCGGGAGGACGAAGAGGAGTGTGGACAACAGCGATAGCCCGAAGCCTTCGGCGATGGAAATCCACTCGAACTGCACGTTCGGCGCGATGGGGAAGAAGCCGGCGATCAGCAGCGGGAAGGCTTTCTGCACGCCCGCGCCTAGGAGTATGCCGATGCCGCCTCCGGCGAGGGCAAGCAGCGTCGCCTGCAACAGATACACGTGCAGGATCTGCGATGAGCGGCCGCCGAGGGCCTTCATCACGGCGATGGAATCGAGTTTCTGCTGGAGATGCGACTGCATGGCCATCGCCACGCCGAGCGCGCCGACGACGAGGGCGATGAGGCTCACCAAGCTAAGGAAAGTCGTGGCGTTGTTCAGGCCGCGGGTGATGAGCGGATGGGTCTCGCGGTAGTCGGCGATGACGGCGTCCGGGAAGGCGGAGGCGAGCTGCTTGCGGGCGGTCAATATCATCGCGTCGGCCTGGCCGGAGGGGAACTTGAAGAGGAAGCGCTGCGAGCTGCGGCTGCCTTCCCGCAGCAGTCCGGCGAGCTCCAGATTGGCCCGAGTCAACATTACGCGGGGGCCGACGTTGACCGAGCCGGCCATGCGATCGGGCTCGTATGTCAGGACGCCTTTGATGGTGAACTCGGCGGTGCCGAGGCGAACGATCGCGCCTTCCTTCAGGCCGGAGCGGACGAGCAGGTCGTCGGAAACGGCGATATTCGGGCCCTCCAGAATCGATGGAAGCCCGGCATTGGCTGCCGTTCTGACCTCGCCGTAGAAAGGGTATTTGGCTGGGTCAACGGCTTTGACGGCGACGAGCAGCGGTGTGCTCATTTGCGGCGCGCTGAGCATGGAAACGGTTTCGGTAATCCAAGTGCGGTCGATGGATTGCGCGGTGAAATCGTCGAAAATTTTCTCCTGGGCGGGGGTGGGGAGTTCGAAGACGCGGACGCTGAGATCGGCCGCCATTAATGTGCGCGCGTCCTTCAAGAGCATGGAACGGAAGGCGCGGGAGAAGCCGCGGACACCGGTGAGGGACCCGACGCCAACGGCGACGGCGAGGATGACGAAGGCGAACTTGGCGGCGGAGTTGCGGGAATCGCGCCAGGCGAGGCGGAGGGCTGTGCTAAATCTCATCGCTCACGATCACTCCGTCGCGCATTTGGATACGGCGGCCGGCGTGGGCGGCGACTTGCGGGTCATGCGTGACCAGGATAAGGGTTGTGCCTTCCTTCCGATTCATATTGAGGAGCAACTCCAGGACATGGGCGCCATTGGCGGAGTCGAGATTGCCGGTGGGTTCGTCGGCCATTAGTATGGGCGGTTGGAGCATGAAGGCGCGGGCGAGGGCTACCCGTTGCTGTTCGCCGCCGGAGAGCTGGACGGGATAGTGATCCCGTCGATCAGCGAGGCCGACATCGTCCAGCAGCGCGCGGGCGCGAGCGGCGGCGTTGCCGGCGGCACCGGCGAGTTCAGCGGGGAGCAGAACGTTTTCTTCTGCTGTAAGGGTTGGGATGAGCTGATAGGACTGGAACACGAAGCCGAGTTTGCGGGCGCGGAGGCGGGCGAGCGAATCTTCGTTCAGGCCGGTAATTTCTTCACCGTCGAGCTGAATGGAGCCGCTGGTGACGGTGTCGAGACCGGCGAGGAGACCGAGCAGGGTGCTCTTGCCGGAACCGGACGCGCCCATGATGGCAACGAACTGGCCCTGGGGAACGTCGAAATCAATACCGCGGAGAATGTCGACGGTGTGCGTGGCGGTGGCGATGGATTTGTGGAGTTCGCGGACGCGGATGGCCGGCCGGGTGTTGGGGTTTGCCATAGGATGGAGAGAGGTGCAGAGACTACTTTTCAGTTTGATGCTTTTTGCGGCCGGTTGCGGTACAAAGACGGAGCCGGTTCCGGTGGAACAGGTTCCGATGCCGGCGGCGGTGCCCGTCGTGGTGAAAGACGAGCGCCCGGTGATCGTAGCGTTTGGCGACAGTTTGTCGGCTGGTTTCGGAGCGGAGACGGGGTCGTCATATCCAGATTTTCTGCAGCGGGAGTTGGATGGCGAGGGGTTTGCGTATCGGGTGGTGAACCAGGGGGTGAGTGGCGATACGACTAGCGGGGGACTGGCGCGGGTCGCGCAGGCGACGGAGTTAAAGCCGTATCTTGTGATTCTGGAGCTGGGCGGGAATGACGGCCTGCGCGGGCTGCCGATCGCGGTTACAAGTGAGAATTTGGACAAGATGATTGCGGCTTTTAAGGTGGCCGGGGCGAAGGTGATGCTGGCCGGGATGACCCTGCCGCGAAACTATGGACCGGACTATATTCGAGAGTTTGAGCAGATTTATCCGATGCTGGAGAAGAAGCACAAGATCACGCGGATGCGGTTTTTGCTGGATGGTGTAGTGATGAAGAAGGGACTAATGCAGCAGGACCAGATTCATCCGACGGCGGAGGGGAATAAGATAGTCGCTCGAAACGTATTCCAAGTGATCGCACCATTACTAAGGAAATAATCATGTTACTAACTACGACTTCGACCATTGAGGGTAAGCAGATTCAGTATCTGGGTGTGGTGACCGGCGAAGCCATTCTGGGCACGAATATTTTCAAGGATTTCTTTGCCGGGATCCGGGATATCGTCGGCGGCCGTTCGGCGGCGTATGAAGGCGAATTGCGGACGGCGAAGGAGATCGCCATGCGGGAGATGGAGCAGCAGGCAACGCAGTTGGGCGGGAACGCGGTGATTCTGCGGTAGCAGCGTCTGGGCGGATTAGGGGCACGCGCCATTTTCCTCCTCGAAGTGGAATCGGGCCTCATCCCATGCAAAGGACACGCACGTCCTTCGGTTGCCCGGGTGCCGCGTCGTCACCGTGGTTATTCGGCCGGGGGCGTAGGTAATCTCAGCAGATGTAACGGATACGTTGCCGCTGGGATGCTCCATGGCGGTTTCTTCTTCACTAACTGAAAGGACATTTACCAGGTTTCCATTGCGAAGGCGGTGGACCTCAACGGTTGTGCCAGAGACTTCGGTGCCGCCGCCCCTGTAGCGGACAATGACGCCCTGACCCGGGATGATACATTGGAGCACGACTTCCAGCGAAGGGTCGGCATCCAACTGAACGCGGTGCACGCGGAGATCCTGAGCGCCATCCCTGCGAAGCTGCTCGATGAGGGTTTCCGGGCTCAAAAGTGCGAACGCGAATAGGAATGGAAATGCGGGCATGGAAGGGACCCTCTAAGAAACCGAGGCTTTCGCTTTCGGCTTCGTCTCATCGTCAATCGGACCAGCGGGTAGGCCGAGTTTGACGCGCAGGTTCAGATCGAGTGTAGCGGCCATATCCGGATTGTCCTTCATGAACTGCCGCGCGTTCTCACGTCCCTGGCCGATACGTTCGCCCTGAAAACTGTACCAGGATCCGGACTTCTCCACCAAATTGTGCGCTACGCCCAGATCGACCAGATCGCCTTCCCTGGAAATCCCTTCGCCGTAGAGAATATCAAATTCAGCTTCCCGGAATGGCGCCGCCACCTTGTTCTTCGAAATCTTGACCTTCGTTCGGTTGCCCGTGACGACATCGCCCTCTTTGATTGCGCCAATGCGCCGAATATCGATGCGGACGCTGGAATAGAATTTCAGCGCGC
>CAMDKT010000207.1 GCA_945900935.1 Candidatus Sulfopaludibacter sp. SbA3
GCAAACGCCTCAAACAGTCGGGAATGTTTTGGTCGGTGCGAGGAGCGAACGCAGTCATCGCTCTGCGATGCTGCGATCTCAATGGCCGGTTCGAAGATTATTGGGAGTCCCGCCGGGCGGCCTAACTTCAACTTTCATGTCGCACACCCTTTGCCAGGGGGCGCTGAAAGGGGCGATTCGGGAGTTGGCGGGTGTGGCGCATGAGCGGTTGCTGGCGGCGAGCGTCGAAGACGACTCGGAGTAGCTTCGGCTATTTGCGCGGCGCGCGGTAGAGCGTATCGTAGCCCGGGACCAAGGCGCCGATGCCGGCTCCGACCATGCCGTAAAGGATGGCGAAGACGGCTACGAATGAGTCAGCGCCATCCGCAGTGGTTGCCGCGACGAGTACGCCGGCGGCCGACGCGCCAATCGCGGCGCCAATGCCGGCGTTTCTCCAACGCTTGTCGGATTTGCGGACGCTGATCTTTTTGATCTGATCCTTGGTGAAGGTCTGGTCGCCGGTGCGCAGGCGAATGACGATGTTGGCGTCCGTTGTCGAGATGAAGCCACCGCTGTTCAAAAGGCCGTCGAGCGTGTGGACGTGGGTCGTCTGGCCAGGGTAAATCCCGCGGAGCAGAGTCCAGTTATCGGCCTGGGCCGTAAGTGTGGCTGCGGCCAGGATGAGTATTGACAGGGTGCGCATCGGAAAGAGTCCTCTCGATGGGAGTATAGTTGATTCCCGACCGATAGCGTTGGAAACATTTTATAGATTCGGCGCACAGGATTGTGAATGAGGCGGCGGGGAAACGACATGGCCCCGGCGGATGCCGGAGTGCTTAAGTGGCTCAGAAACGGTCGCATTGATGCTGGAAAGTTACTGCGCACCGAGCGTCAGCGAGCCGGTTGTTCCCCAAAGCGGTTACGCACCCTGAATGGCGCTGCGGCGGCGCTCGCGGTATTGTACTAGTCATGCGGTTCTTCCTTCTATTCTTGGTAACGATTGTCTCCGTTTGGGGACAACCGAACTTTTTCCCGCTGTTCCGGTTTCCGGAAAAGCTTCGCGAGTTTCTGGCGTTGACCGAGGCGCAGGCGATCAGGATTTCCGAACAGAACAGCGCGTTCCTGCGGTGGAGCCAGCCGCGATCGCAGCGCATGTTTGAAGTGCACTTCGAGATACTTGGCGAGACCGCGCGGGAGCCATTGGACCCGGCGGCGCTGGGCGTACGGTACGCCGAGGTGGAGGCGATCCGGCGCGAGATTGCGGAGCGGAATACGAAGTTGATTGCCGAGAATGTGGCGGTGTTGACGCCCGCGCAAGCGATTAAGTTGAAGGCGCTGGAAGAGGCGTTGAAACTGGTTTCGACGGGCGGGGAGGCGCAGTCCGTGAAGCTGTTGCCGGATGCTTGTTCGGGCGTGGCGGATGTTTTTACGGACGTCATCGGGGGCGTGATCCGCGACCCGCTACCACAGTATAGTTTCGCTTCTTACTGTGCGCCGCAACTGCGGTTGGGCCTTCCGGTTTTTCTTCCGTAGACGGTGCCCATCACGCACAAAGGCCGCCCCGGAGGGCGGCCTTTGTGCGTGGTTAGGTTGTTTTAGCTTAGAAGCTATAACGCAGACTGAGCTGCAGGTTGCGTTCGCTGCCCTTGCCGGTAATCAGGCCGAAGGTGGCGGAGGTGGGATTGGAATCCGCACCGCCCCAATTCGGGTGGTTGATCCAGTTGAAGGCTTCAAAGCGGAACTGGATGTTCTGCTTTTCGGCGAACCGGAAGCTCTTGAAGGCCGCCAGGTTCCAGTTCTGGAAGCCGGGCTGGTGGACATTGATGGAGTTGCGATTCTGGTTCGGGAACGTGCCATTGGCGGGCCGGGTGGCCAGCGTCTGGGCGCCCGCGGAGTTGCGGATGGGATCGAACCAGAAGTTGTTGATGCCAGCGTAGTTGCCGGCAGCGTTGGCGCTGGCAAACTCATGCTTCAGCTCGGGCTGACCGCTCAAGTTCCAGGTCTTGCCGTTTGTGGAGCCGATGCCGAGGTAGTCGTCACCGTTGCCAATGCTAATCGGCGTGCCGGTCTGCCATTGCGTAACGCCGCTTAACTGCCAGCCGCCGGCGATGCCGCGGGTAAGTTTGTTGTCGGCCTTGTTGAAGAACGGCAGTTCGTAGACGAAGTTGACGACCGCGACGTGCCGGGTATCGAAGTCCGCCTGGCCCCAGTTCAGGCCCTGGTTGAATACGTCAATGAAGCCGGAACGAGGGCCGGAGTTGTTGTCCATGGTCTTGGACAGCGTATAGGCGAAGCCGAACAGCAAGCCCTTGGAGAAGCGGCGGTTGAGTTCGAACTGAAGGCCGTTGTACTCGCTGCGGCCGGAGTGCTCCAACATGTTGATGTTGGCGAAGCCCTTGAACGTACGCAGGGAGTTGACGTTGGCGCCTGCGTTTTCTGGCCGGAACGTGGTGCCGGTGGGCAGTTGGTTCAACTCGCGTTCGCGGGAGAGGTAGTTGCCGGTGGTGCCGACGTAACCGACTTCGAGCGTGGTGGCGAAGCCGATTTCGCGCTGATAGCTGACGTTCCAGTTGTAGCTCACCGGAATTTTGTAAGCCGGGTCAATAGTCATGAAGAACTGTGGGAACTGGGTGCGGGTTGCGCCGCCCGGTTGGTCCACATTGCCATTGGTGATGGATGCCATCGGCTGGAAGGGCGGGTTGCCGCCGAGGAAGACCGAGTCATACACGCCTGGGCGGGAAACGAAGCCGCCGATACCGGCGCGGATCACCTGTTTGTTCGCGAACGAGTACGCCAAGCCGAGGCGCGGCATGAGGTTGAACTGGTTCGGCGAGGGGTAAGAGCTACCACCCGAGAGCAGGCTGTTGTAAAGACCGGAATCAATGGCCGGGACGCGGCCCTTGCCGGCGGCCGGGAATTCCTTGCCGGGGATGACGACGCCATTGAAGCGGTTGCCGCTGATGACGTTGCCGGTGGCGCGGTCAACGATGGCGGCGGCGGCGGAGTTGTACTTCGAGGGGTCGAAGATGGCCATGTTGCCCCAGAGGGACTTGTAGTAGCCGTTCTGCCAGGTGCCGCGGAAGCCGAGTTCCACCTTCAGCTTCTGCGTGACGCGCCAGGAGTCCTGTCCGAAGAATTCGAACATGTGGCTGCGGTACGGGGTGAAGCTGCGGGGACCGATTTCAGCGTAGGTGGAGAAGAGGCCGAGGGCCGCATTGGCGATACCCGTGCCGGAGCCGGGAGCGCCGCCAGGGCGGACGTCGTTGAACTCAAATCGGCCGTTCTGGTTATTAGTGCCGCCGGGGACGCCGGCGACGTTGATCTGGTCGAAGTCGTTCTGGCCGGAGCGCTCCCACAGCGCGCCGAACTTCAGCGTGTGGTTGCCGGCGATCTTGGTGAAGTTGTTCGACAGGTTGTAGATGGGGCCGGAGGAGCTGGCCGGATACGGGCCGCCGTCAATTGTACCGACGTTGGGAATAACGACGGTGGGAATCTTGTCGTTAATTTCCTTGGGTTCGGGGAAGACGTAGGGGTAGTTGATGCCCGTGCGGGAACGGAGGTAACGGCCGCCGTCGGTCTGCACGGCGATGGTGACGCGGTCGACCGAGGCGGTGATCAGGAAGTCATTGACCATCGTCGGGCTGAGCGTCCAGGTGTGACCGAGACTGCCGGTCTGGTTCGGCCGGTCCAACGCGGAGGGGGCGAAGTCGAAGCCGCCGGCGAAGGCGTTCTTTACGTCGTAGCTATAATTCGATCCACGGAAGCGGAACACCTGATTCTGGGTGGGGTTGTAGTCCACCGAGATCGTGTCCTTGCGCTGATTCTGCGGAGCGCCGCGAACCTGAAGAAAGTTCGCGTTGCCCGGGAAGGAGCCATTCGGGAGCGGATAGGTGCGGAGGAACGCCATGCCGTTGGGGCTCTGGCGGTTGGCGGGGATGACGTTGTTCGGGAACGGCTGGCCGGTCAACGGATCGTTGATGTTCCGCGGCGCACCATAATAGAGGTTGCTGCCGAGCAGTTCGCTGAAGTCACCGTTGCGCATCGCGGCGGTCGGGACGCGCTGGAACGAGGTCTGATCCTGGCGGAACTTCACCCACTCCTGCGCGAAGAGGAAGAACAGCTTTTCGCGGTCTTTGTTGAACAGGCCAGGGATGGTGACCGGGCCGCTGACGTTGTACCCGTACTGGTTGTAGCGGAACGGCGCGGTAAAGTTGGTGGCGGCGGACCGGTTCCGGCCCCAGCTATTGGCATCGAGCTGGCTGTTGCGGAGGTACTCATAGGCGGAGCCATGGAACTCCTTGGATCCGGAGCGGGTGACCATACGGATCTGGCCGGCGGCGGAACGACCGTACTCAGCGGAGTAGTTGGCGGTAAGAATCTGCACTTCCTGCACGGTGTCGAGGTCGGCGGTGCCGATCGAGGTGCCGTTGGCACGGGTGCGGACGCCGACGGCGCCATCAAACGTGATCAGCGAATCCTGCGAGCGACCGCCGTTCATGGCGAAGCCGCCCGAGGTGAGGCCGAAGCTGAAGCCGGACAAAGCGCCGCCGCGAACGCCCGGCTTGAGCAGGGCGAGGAACAGCGGATTGCGACCGTTCAGCGTGAGGTTCTGAATCTGCTTCATTTCAACGGTCTTGCCGACCGCGGCCGATTCGGTGTTGATCTGCGCCGCGCTGGCTTCCACGTTGATCACTTCGGTCAACAGGCCGACGGTGAGTTCGAGGTTGACCGCTATGGGCAGGCCGGCGTCGAGCTTATTGCGCGATTTCGACGACTTCTTAAACCCAGCGGCTTCCACCGTGACGGTGTAGTAGCCGGGGGCGATGTTGGTGACGGTGTAGAAGCCAGAATCGTTGGTGGTCGTCTGGCGTTCGAATGACGTGTCTTCGTTGCGAAGGCTAATCTTCGCTTTGCTGACCACGGCGCCGCTGGGATCTTTAACAATGCCGGAAATGCTGGAATTGTCCGACTGTCCCAGAAGGCCGAGGGCGCATAGGAGCAGCGTGGCTCCGAACTTACGCACTTGGTTCATAATATTCTTTCTCCTGAAGCCTATTCGGCTTGTTACCTTTAATTGTACGAAACCCTTTGCTTCAAAATTGTGTCTAAACAAGAATTCATCATTTGGAAAGATGTCAGCGTTTACAGGGACTCGCAGCTTGCGCTCGATGGCGTCAACTTAGCGATTAGCCTTGGCGAAAACGTCGCGATTGTGGGGCCGAACGGGTCCGGCAAGTCGACGCTGATTAAGACGATCACCCGCGAACTGTATACACGCTGGCCGCCGCCGCGCTGCGAAATGCGTATTTTGGGGCAGCAGATCTGGAATATCTGGGAGCTGCGAAGCTGGATGGGCATCGTCACAAACGATCTGGTCCAGATGTGTACGCAGCCGTATTCGGTCTTCGAGACGGTCCTTTCCGGGTTTCATTCGAGCGTCGGGATCTGGCCGTATCACACCGTGACGCCGGAGATGGAGGCGCGGGCGGAAGAGCTGCTGGATTATCTGGAAATACGGCATTTACGGGAGCGGCTGATGACGGAGTTGTCATCGGGCGAAGCGCGGCGGGCGGTGATTGCTCGGGCGCTCGCGCATTCGCCGAAGGCGTTGCTGTTGGATGAGCCGTCGAACAGTTTGGACATACGCGCGATGGGGGAGTTGCGGGACGCAACGCGGAAATTGGCGCAGAGCGGCGTGGCGGTAATTCTGGTGACGCATCATTTGCCGGATATTATTCCGGAGGTTGAGCGGGTGATTTTTATGAAGGATGGGAAGGTGTTCCGGGATGGGCCGAAGCGGGAAATGCTGACGGAGGGGCGGTTGGGGGAGCTGTTCGGCGTCCCGGTGAGCGTCTCTGAACGCGATGGCTTCTTCCATATGTGGTAAGCGGCTGGTTATGCTTGCAGGGAACGGCGTTCGCGGCCAGGACCAGCCGCGATCATGGCACCTGTCGTTGAAGGTCATGTTTTAGTAGACTGGAAACAGGCGGGCTCTTAGCTCAATTGGTTAGAGCAGCGGACTCATAATCCGTTGGTTCCCGGTTCAAGTCCGGGAGGGCCCACCAAAAGTTGTCGAGCTATGCCGCTGCCTCGACCAGACGGCGCTCAATGAAATTCCGGCGGTCTGGGCGAACGGTAGACGGCAGCTTGATTGATCGTTAACAGCCGGGGATGGATGCGGTTGGACGCTTGGTGGCGGAAGCGCGGATTTGGGAATGGCCGTCGTTTGCC
Source organism: Candidatus Sulfopaludibacter sp. SbA3 (assembly GCA_945900935.1). Lineage (GTDB taxonomy): Bacteria > Acidobacteriota > Terriglobia > Bryobacterales > Bryobacteraceae. The sequence goes on from CAMDKT010000207.1 coordinate 6,211, forward strand.
GAGACCGTTTCGAGTTTTTTGATTGGGTGTTGGCGACTTCGATTAGCGAATCGTGCCGGGAGGCCAGTTTCTTGAGTTCCCGATCAAAGCGATTGGTTGTTGTGACTAAGAACCCCGCGGTCATTTGCGTGTTCTTGCAGGCTTAGCGGAACTGGTTACCAGTTCTTTGAGCAAATCCTCCGCCGGTCTGACCCGGGCAGCCTTAACGTCTCGATTGCTCTCGCGGATCTGGGCGTTGATTCTGGCGTCCTTGCGCTCCAGATAGTCTTCCAGCTCATCTGCGCCCATGATGCCAATGACGGGGATGCCATCTTTTTCCAGGATGAAGTAATCGTGCCCCAAGTGGGCGCGCTTTGCCACTTGACCAAGGTTGATACGGGCCTTCGTTATGGGAAGGTGAGTGGCCATGTCAAAGCATAACAAGGCTACGGAGCGCGTCAAGGGTGCGCTAAACTTGCTGCCGCCCTGTGTTACAAACGTATATTGTTGACCCAGTTGAAAAACTGGCCGGAATTCTGTGTCGGACTTGTAACTTTTTGAAGACTTCGGCGTATACTCTTGTTACAAGGCCGATTCGAATATGAACTATCCTGTATTGGCTCTCCTTGCTGTGCTTGCCGCCTCCGGAAGCTATAGTCAAGTTGTTACGTCGCAGGACGTAAACAAGGTCTCAGCCGGTTATGTTTTCTATGCTCCGACGGCTTCTGAATCGGCGCATTTGCTGCGTAATGACGGATCCATCGCCCATTCCTGGCCGGGGAGCGGGCCTGCGGGTCTGGCGGTGAAGTTACTGGCCGACGGCTCCATTCTGCGCACCGGCACCGTCTATAACACCACTTACTTCCAGGGGCGCGGCGCGGGCGGACTGGTGGAGAAGCGTTCCTGGGATGGGACGCTGCTCTGGAAATACACATTGCCGTCGCCGGAAAAGTACTTACAGCATCACGACGTCGAAGCGCTTCCAAACGGCAACATTCTGATGATCGCCTGGGAGCTGCATTCGGCGGAGGAGGCGTTGGCGGCCGGGCGCGCTCCCGCAGCCATTCCGCCGGACGGAATCTGGTCCGAGGTGATCTTCGAAGTACGGCCGGAGCCGCCAACGGGGGGCGTTATCGTCTGGCAGTGGCGCGTTTGGGACCATTTGGCCCAAAAAGACGATGCCGCCGGTAATGCGCGCCGCTTCGACATCAATTTCACCGGCAGCAATCCGAACGTGGGCTCCAATGCCGATTGGCTGCATTTGAATTCGGTTTCCTATAACGAGAAGCTGGACCAGATCATCCTGAGTTCCCGCGCTTGGAGCGAGATCTGGGTGATCGACCATTCCACAACCATCGAGGAAGCTGCCTCCCGCCAAGGCGGGCGCTATCGCCGCGGCGGCGACATTCTCTATCGGTGGGGAAACCCTCGGGCGTATGGCGCGGGAACGCCCGCTGACCAGAAGCTATTCAACCAGCACGACGCGCAGTGGATTGCCTCTGATCTGCCCGGCGCGGGGAATATCCTGGTGTTCAACAATGGCATCGGGCGCGGATATTCCTCCGCCGATGAACTCGTTCCGCCGATGGACTTGAGCGGCGCATACCGGCTGGAGGAGAACGGGCAGTTCGGCCCGGTTAATCCGGTGTGGACATTCGGCGCCACGGCCGGGCCGAACTTCATCACGCAAACCGCCGGGGGGACCCAACGCCTTCGAAACGGGAACACGATTCTCTGCCTTTCCAATGCGAATCGCGTTGTGGAAGTGACGCCGGAAAAGGAGATCGTTTGGACTTTGAATCTCGGCGCGGGCGAAGCGGGCGGGTTCACGTTTCGCGCCAATCGATTTCCCGCCGATGCGCCGCAACTGGCCGGAACCGAGTTTAGCGGAATCGCCCCGACGGTGCGGAATGCCGCGAGCATGGTCCAGGCAGTACTGGCCCCGGGGGCACTGGCCGTTGCAAGCGGCACGCCGGGCGCGGTAAGCGTCACCGATGCCGGCGGCGTTACGCGAGCGGCCGCAATCACCGGTTCCAGTCCCGAAACCGTGACTTTCCAGGTGCCGAGCCAAACCAGAATCGGGCCGGCCCGGCTGACGGTGGATGGCCCTGGGGGCGCAAGACAGACACGCGATTTTCGCGTCAACGATGTCTCGCCCGGTCTTTTCTCCGCGGATGGCGATGGCGAGGGCGTCGGCGCCGTTATCGCCACTGTTGACGGACCGCAAGGACGAGTGGTTCAACCCGCCTATGTCCTGGATCCGGCCACGAAAACCTACGTCCCTAGTGCGATTCCCTTCGCCGGATCGGTCTACCTTTCGCTCTATGGGACGGGTTTCGCGGTTTCGGATTCGGTTCGCGAGGTCACGATCGGCGGATTCGCCGTGCCAATCCTGGCCATCGCAAGACTGGCGGAGCTGCCGGGCATCGAGCAGATCAATGTAGGGCCGCTGCCAGCCGCGTTGGCGGGCAAGCGCAATCAGCAGATCGTCATCACGGCCGGCGGTGTTGCGTCAAACGCGGTGGAAGTGTCGTTTCAATAAACCCGCGCCGGGACGATCAATGTCCACACCGTCATTTCACTGGCGCTCGATTGCAATGGAATCGCTTATCTGAACAGTTACGCCCTAACCGGTGTTGAGCGGCAAGAGCTCGTCGAGCGTCCAGTCCGGAATCGCTCCGCGCCGCGATGCCACCAGGGAGCCCAGCGCGTTGGCGAAGCGAGCCGTTCGGCGCAGCGGCCATTGCTGGGTGAACCCGTGGAGCAGCGCCGCGGAAAACGCGTCGCCCGCACCCACTGCGTCAATTGCCGATACAGTCGGCGGGCGTTCGAAAACAGCGTCTCCATTGGCGTGAATGCGGCAGCCAT
>CAMDKT010000208.1 GCA_945900935.1 Candidatus Sulfopaludibacter sp. SbA3
CCCGTCCTTCACCAAATAGAACACCCCCTCATACAACAACGACGACGGCACATACGGCAAGTTCCGCTTCAACCGCCACTTCACCGCCGAACCTTCCAGTTTCCCCTTCATTCGCAGCGGAATCGCCACCGCGCCATACTCCCCCACCCCAAACTGCCGCGACGCGTCCCACTCCGCCGCCGTCAACAGTCGGTTCCCATCCGCGTCCACCCAGCCAAAATGCTCGAACCAATCCTTTTCATCTTTCGCCTCCTCCGCCGATAACATCCCGTCCCCGTTCTTGTCCAATTTCGTCAGAGCCGCCGCGAACGAGGGCATCCACGGTTGGTCCGCGCCCGCCGCCGTCACCAGCACCGTGTCTCCATGGATCACAGCCGACCCCATCGACCCGTTGGAATTCAGCGCCATCCACCAGCGCGTTTCGCCCGTCGAAATCTGATACCCATCCACCCGCGTCGATCCCACCATCACGATCTGATCCTCAAACACCACCGGCACCGCCCAGCCATCCGGCGCCTCCGGCCGCTCGCGCCGCCATTTCTGTTTCCCCGTCGCCGCGTCCACCGCCAGCGCAAACGAGCCCTTTATCTGATCGCATAAAATCACCACCAGTCCGTTCACCACCACCGGCGACGACGCAATCCCATAAAAACTGGCGAACGGTCCTAACGGATGCCGCCACCGTTCCTTCCCCTCCAGCGAATACGAAATCAACCCAAAATCCTGGAAAAATACATACAAATTCTTCCCGTCCGACGCGGGCGTCGGCGACGCCGGATCATTGGACTTATACACAGCCTTCAACCCCGCCGGCTTCAAAGCCCGCCGCCAAACCTCCTTCCCGGTCTTCAAGTCGTACGCCAGCGTCAACAGCGTCCCCCCCTCGCTCGCCGTCAAAAACACCCGCGAGCCAACCACCACCGGTGACGACCGTCCAAATGGCACCGCGGTTTTCCACACCACGTTCTTCGCCGGTCCAAACTCCACCGGCAATCCCGTGCCGTCCCCCACACCCGACCCGTTCGGTCCCCGAAATCGCGGCCAATCGGCGCCCGCGCTACCCACCGCCAACAGCAGACAAACCAATCCAATTCTCATACCCGCTGAGTATACCGCCGCCAATCTATGCCAGACTAAAGCAGCCATGAAGTTCTTTACTCTCTGGCTCCTGCTTCCCCTCGCCCTCCTGGCACAGGATCCCGCCACCCTCGACGCATTCCGCGATCAACTCAATCGCATTAGCCCCAACCCTGTCCGTGACGTCTCCGACGCCGACGGCCGCTCCCGCGACGCCCTCCGCGCCCCGCTCAATGCCGATCCCAATCTCTCCCCGGCCGAACTCCAGGCCGCTCAGACCTCGCTCATTCGCCTCAATGACCGCCTCAACGCCGACGCCGAACGCGCCGCCCTGCAACCCGGCCCCGCTTTCGGAATCGCGCCCATCTTTCTACGTTCCTTCCCGAGCCCCCGCCCCCCCGCTGGCTCGCCGAATCTCGCTCTCACCAAGCCCACCCCTGGTGTGATGTCGATCTCCAGCAATCCCCAAAAATCACCGAAATCCGCGTCTATAACAGCAAAATCAACCCCGAACGCGCCCGTACCCTCCACAACGGTTCCGTCTTCGGAGCCGATGGCCAACCGCTTCGTGTCCCCTTAAACGGCGGCCCCGCCGCCCCCCCTACAGCACCCCATACTTCGCAAACACATCCCGCAAATAAGCCCCCTTTTGCAACTCCTCCCGCGAATGATTCTCCCGCGTCACTTTCTCAAACGCCAACTCCAATACCGCCTTCACCATCGAACCCGGAATCACCACCACCCCATCAAAATCCCCAAGAACAAAATCTCCCGGATGCACCAGAACTTCGCCGCCGTCGATAACAACTCTCCCCACGGCGCATTCCGCGACGACTTCTCACTGCCTCTATCTCAACATCGTACGGATTCTCTGGAATGTGATAAACATCCGAGCACGAAACCGTCAGGGCCCACCCGGCAAACACGCACCCCTTATGCACCGGCCGCAAGTACTCCCGCATAGCGTCGTTACCATTTGCGGCCAATGTCGCTTCGATTGCCTCGGCGCCAACCGTGACAATCTCGCCGCCAAACGCCTCCGATGTACGAACACCTTCGTACAAGCCCCCCGTCTTCGTCCCATCCTGGATCAGATGCTTGCGGGCGATTTGAGACGAGAGCGGTTAGAGACGCGGGGTTGGCGAAGTTGGAGGCGCGTGTGCTGGTGGAGTTCGACGTTTGCGGCTTACTTTTCGAGTATTTCTTCCAGGGTATCGGCGAGGATAAAGTTGTCGAAGTAAATGGTGTCAACCGAGGGGCGGTGGGGGCTGCGATGGATTCCGGGCTGGCAGAAGTAGACGCTCTCCGGACCCTTGGTTTTTAGCTTTTTGTCGAGGACGAGCACGCCGTCAAACCAGAGGCGCGTGTTTCCTTTTTCGGGATCCTCAGACCAATGAATGTGCATCGCCACCTGGTGCCATTTGCCGATGGTGAAATCGGCCTGCCAGTGCGTGCCGTTGCGGCCGAGGTTGCCGGTTCCGTATTTGATGAGCGTTCCGCCGCCGTCTTTCGGCTCCACCCACCAGGTCATGACGTTGTTGTATCTGGGCGGCGGGGTGCCTTCCCAATAAAAGAAGTTGTCGCGGTCCTTGGGGGCTTCGGCCATGTACATGTGGAAGGACATGTAGGTGTCGGCGCCTTCCTCGACGGTGACTTTGGGGCCACCGACTTGCACGCGTAATTGGCTGGCGTTGAAGACATCGTCTTCGTGGATCGTGAATTTGGCGGCGTATTTTCCTTGCTGGACGATATCGGTGACGATTTGGACGTTGCGCGGGGTGGCGTTTTGGCTTCGGGTTCCGGTGGTGGTCCACTGGCTGAGATCGCCGGTTTCGAAGTCGGCTTTGAAGAGGATGGCGGCGAGGAGGAAGATTGCATTCACGGTTTCCAGTTTGCCACAGCGGGAGATCAGGAGCTTATAGACTGGACGGAATATGGCGCTTACGATTGGCGCGGGCGGGATGGGGGAGGTGTATCGGGCGCGGGACGCCAAGTTGAATCGGGATGTCGCGATAAAGGTGCTGCTGGCGGCGAACCAGGCGAGGTTCATTTTGGCAGGGACGGACTGGAAGCGGTTGCAGGGGGTGTTGGACGGGTTGAATCCGGGCGGCGCGGAAGAAAAAGAGGTAGGGGTGAAACTGGCCGTAAAGGAGTATGATCATACTGAGAGTATGAAATGCAAGCCCTAGATCGTGTGACGGTCACGCTGCCGAACGAACTCGTAAGAGACATCCGGACCGGCGGGAGAAGAACCGTAGTAAATTCGTGGCTGAGGCCGTGCGCAACGAATTGGAGCGACGCCGTCGAGAGGAACTGCGGCTGTCATTATCGCGTCCCCATCCGGAAAGCGCTGAACTTGCGGAGCAGGGTCTAGCCGATTGGGCCGCTGGCCTGCCGGAGGAAGATACGGAGGCGCTAATCGCGGGCGGAGCGGGGGAGCCGATTCAGTGGGTGTCCGGTGAAGGCTGGGTGGCAGGCCGGGAATGAATCTCGACCGCGGGGGAGTGATTGTGGTGGAGCTTGATCCAACACAGGGGCACGAACAACGCGGGGTGCGTCCATGTGTGGTGGTGAGCGATCCGGAAGTGACGAGCAACCAGCGCTTTCCCTTGATTTGCGTGATTCCAGTGACGGGAACCGCTGGGGAAGGGCTGTTGTATCCCCCACTGGCGGCGGGCGTGAGCGGCTTGGCGAAGGCTTCGTATGCGTTGGTCGATCCTGTTCGATCCATCGACAAGCGGCGGGTTCGAAGGTTGTTGGGCTACGTGACGGGGGACGAGTTGGCGGCGATTGATGGGGGATTGAGCGCTTATTTGGGGCTGGGGCGAGGCGGGCCGACGAGCTAGTTGAGGTTCATTTTGGCGAGGAGGGCTTGGAAGCGGGGAGCGGCGCGGTAGGGGTCGAAATTTGCGAATGTTGCGACCATGCGGAGGTTCCAATCGCACTGCTGATAGGCTTGGTCGAGCGCGCTGAACATGGCGTCGGCATCGCCAATGTAGGAGGGATAGGCGGACATTCCAGGCCGCCGCCAAGCTTCCCCACGTCATGGAGAACCAAGGACCCAATTCGACGGCGCGCTCCAAGCTGAAAACTGCTTCCTGCGGGAGATTCGCATCGAGTTGGGACGCGCCGAGAGCGAGCCACATCAGGTAGAATCCGGCATCGATTTCCAATGCGCGCCGACAGTGCGCGATGGTGGCGCTGGGTTGCCGTTCCGCCATCAAAGTCAATGCCATGGTCAGTTGGAGAGGCATGGACAGCGGATCGGTCTCGATGGCGAGGCGGCTCTGTTCCCTGGCCTCGGCGAGACGGTTCCAACGGCTAGGGATTTGTTGAATAGATTTTCGGCCTACTTCCAATCGTAGCTGCTTAGTGCAGTCATCGCCGTCAAAATGCTGAGAGCAAGGCTGCCGGCGGTCTCGATGGCGAGCGCTTTTTCGGCGGCGGACTTGGCGAGCGGCAAGATTTCGTTGGGAGGTTTGACACCGATTGTCCCGAGGACGAAGTAGTAGGCGGCGATGCCCGCGTGGGCGGCAGCATACAAGGGATCGATGGCGAGGGCCTGGTCTTACGATTCCTTAGCTTTCGCCAGACTTTCCGGTGTGTAGCGGGAGGCGAAATAGACGCCTTTGAGGTAATGCTGCCAGGCTTCGAGATTCACCTTTCGCGTCTGGGGGGCCAGTTGTACCTTTAGCGCTTCGGCGATGGCTTGGCCGATTTCGTCCTGAACGGCGAAGATGTCGGTCATATCGCGGTCGTAGCGTTCGGACCAGAGATGGGAACCGGTTTCGGCTTCGATGAGCTGCGCGGTGACGCGGATGCGGTTGCCGGCGCGGCGGACGCTGCCTTCGAGGATGGTGCGGACGCGAAGGGTCTCGGCGATTTTGGTGATGTCCTGTTCTTTGCCGCGGAAGGCGAAAGGGAGGACGGCGATGGAGGGCTGTTGTTGGGGCGGTTTGGGTGAGTTCGCGCATGTTTGCGTAGCGGTCCGACGGGTTCTTGGCGAGGCACTTTTTAATGAAGCTCTGGAGATCGGCGGGCGCGATGGCCGGAGGGGAGTTCGTAGAGGACGGCGCCGAAGCTGAAGATATCGGAACGGGCGTCGGTGGGCTTGCCTTCGACCTGTTCGGGGGCCATGTAGGCGGCGATGGCGCGGGCTTCGGCGTCGAAGCGGGCGGGGAGTGCCGCTCGTCCATCCGCTTGATGGCGACGATGCGACCGAGGCGCGAATCGCGGGCTTTCCAGACTTCGCCCATGCCGCCTTTGCCGATTGGGGAGAGCGGCATTTACGGGTCTTAGAAGAATACAATACCAAGTATGCTTTCACGCCGTCAGATTTTGGCTGGTTTGCCGCTTGCCGCAGCAGGGCGACCGCCTCGGATTTTGCTTCGCAGTTCGTGGCAGTCTGTGAATATTGGCGATATCGGGCACACTCCGGGGGCGTTGACTTTGTTGGGCAAGTATTTCCCGGAAGCGGAGATTACGCTGTGGCCGGGGAAGCTGGGGCATGGGTCGCGGGAGTTGCTGGCGAAGGGCTATCCGAAGCTGCGGATTGCGGAGGGGACGCTGGATTCCTCCGATAAGCCGACGACGCCGGAGTTGGCGAAGGCGTGGGCGGAGGCGGATCTGTATTTGAGCGGGTCGGGGTCGGGGTTTCCGGCCAGCAATCATGCCGTGGCGTTCCGGAAAGTGACGGGGAAGCCGGTGGGAGTGTTGGGGGTGAGTACGGATCCGGTGTCTGGGATTGGCGGGGGAAGGGAGGCGGAGGGCGGGACGTTGGAGGCTTTGCGGGCAAGGGCTTTGAAGCTGCCGGCGACGCATTTGCCGTCCGATTTGCGGTACGTGATTGACCGGGCGGCGTTCTTCTTTTGCCGGGATACGATTTCGCGGGATTACTTGAAGGCGCAGGGGGTGAAGACGCCGGTGCTGGAGTTTGGGCCGGATGCGCAGTTGGGCATGCATTTGCGGGACGATGCGCGGGCGGGGGCTTATTTGAACGCCAACGGTTTGGAAAAAGGCAAGTTTATCTGTGTGATTCCCAGGTTGCGGTACACGCCGTATTACCGGGTGAACAATGTTCCGCGGGTGGCTTCCGATGACATCAGGGACGCCATCAATAACCGGACGACGGATGGGGATCATGCGAAGCTGCGGGAGCTGATTGTTGCCTATGTCCGCAAGACTGGCAACAAAGTGATGGCATGCGCGGAGATGACGTATCAGGTTGCGATGGCGAAGGAAGTGCTGGTGGATCCGTTGCCGGCGGATGTGAAGAAAAACGTTGTTTGGCGGGATACGTATTGGTTGCCGGATGAAGCGGCGTCGGTGTATGCGCAGGCGCAGGCGGTGGTGAGCGTGGAGTGCCATTCGCCTTTGATTGCTTATCGGAATGGGACGCCGGCGTTTTATGTGCGGCAGCCGACGGATACGTGTAAGGGGCAGATGTATCGGGATTTTGGGGCGGGGGACTGGTTTTTTGAAATGGATGAGACGAATGGGGGGCAGTTGTGGGGGCGGTTGGAGGCGATTCATCAGGATCCGCGCGGGGCTTCGGCGCGGGTGCGGGCGATTATGAGCAACGTGGAGAAAAGCCAGAAGCGGATGATGGAGGCGGTGCGGGCGGCTTGCGGGGCTTGAATTAGAATGCCGGCGAGGACGGCGAGGAAAGAGGCCGCCAGCCAGGCGAAACCTTGGCGTCTAGAAGGTTGCGTATGTAGGGGTTCTGGTTACCGCGCGGCCCGGATGGGGTGACGTTGGCCGAGATGTTTCAAAAAGAAAAGCGCCCGCCCAACTGGAACGCCCTGGGGCCGCCAGAGCCGAAGACCTGGCCGGCGCGGCTGGTTGGAATTCCGAATGCCGCGGGGTTATTCAGACTGCTGCTGATGCCGCCGAGGTTGGCGATGTTGAAGATGTTGAAGCCTTCGGCGAAGACGTTGAGCTTGTAGCGCTCGCGGAAGAGAAACGTTCGGGTGACGCGAATGTCCTGGGAGGAGAAGTTGTCGCCGAAGGAGTAGTTGGCTGGAAGGCTTAGCTTGGGAATGGTCTGGCCGCGGGCCGTCCGCGGGCGCTGGCCGTTGGCGAGGTCGGGGTAGGCCGTGTTCCAGGCGGCGACGCCTTGCTCCAATCGTTCCTTGGTTGGCTTGCGGTCGGGTACATTCCAGCCGGGGAGGAACGACGCATCGATGCCGTCGCCATCGAGATCGACGCTGCCGACTTGGGGGCGATAGGCACCGCGGGTTCCCATGCTGGAGATGAAGGAGAGTTGAAATTTGAAAGGGAGATCGACAATGCCGCTGACGTTGAGCGTGTTTAGGCCGCCGGAGGGGCCCCAGTTCTGGAACCAGTCGTCGAGATTTGTGATACCGTTCATGCTCTGAGCCACGGTTCGGGCGTAGCTGGCGAGAAACTGGAAACGATTGGAGAAACGCTTGTCAACTTTTACGAGCAGCGCACGGTAAGCGGAGCGGCCTCCCGGGGTGCGGACGGTGATGGATCCAGTGGAGCAGTTGGCGCGGGGGTCACTGGCCTGGGCGGCGGTTGCGCAGCGCGGGATCACCGGACCGGCGACGCGGAAGAAGCGATTGTAATCGAGCGCGCCGATGTCTTCGCGGAAGGCGTGGCGGTAAACGAAATCGGCGGTGACGACGAGGGACTTACGAATTTCTCTTTGCACGCCGATGGTTAGGTGGCGGGAGTAGGGAGGACTGTAGCGGTAGGGGTAGAGGTCAGTGCCTTGTTTGGAGATATTGATGTTGCGGACGGAGAGATCGTTGGGGTTGGGATTGGCGATGGCGGCTTCTGAGTTGGCGCGGATTCGAGGGAGTATGTTCATCAGGTCCGAGAGGCGGAACCCGGTGGGCGCGGTACGGAAGTCGAGTGGGGTGCCGACGTTGACATTAGGGAGCGTGCCGGGAATGGGATTGACGATGCCGGCGGTGGGGTTGGGAACGCTTTGGCCGCCGATCTGCTGGCGGCCGTTGCCGACGGGACCGATGACGGAGCGCTCGACAAGGCGTTGGGAGATTTCGGTGGTGTCGTAGTAAAAGCCGCCGCCGCCGCGGATGACGGTTTTACTGTTCTTGAAGGGGTTCCAGGCGAAGCCGAGGGAGGGGGTCCAGTTGGTGTATGTGGGCCTGGTGGGATCGAGGCTCTCCATGAGGGGCGCCAAGTAGGCGGGTTTGCTGAGATCGCCGTTGACGAGCGTGGATTCGAACTGCCAGGCGAGGCCGTAGTTGAGCGTGAGTTTGGAATTGATGCGGAAAGTGTCCTGCCAGTAGAGATGATAACGGCGGTTGGTGTTGGCTTTATCGATGTTGAAGGGGGGCGGCTGGGCGGGATCGCCGATGCCCATGATGAAGGCCGCAAGGGGGAGTTTGAGTACATCGGCATTGGTGACGAACTGAGCGGGGAAACCGAAGGCGGCGAGGGGGATGCGGTTGGCGGCCATGATATCGGGACCCCAGACTTGTCCGGCGGCGGGATCAGCGAAGGCCCAGTAGCCTGTGGCGGGCGCGTTTTCGTAGCTTGCGCCGAAGCGCATGCGGTGAGCGCCGCGCTGCCAGCTCATGTTGTTGACAAGGTTGTAGCGGCGGACATCGCGGCCTTGAGGGGCGTTAGAGGTATTGCCGAAGCGGACGTTGGTGCCGGCGACAGACATTTCGGGGAGGCCGAGGCCGAGGCAGCCAGGGCACTCCTTTTCCGTTGGGTGGAGGTTGCGGTTGTTCCAGTAGTGATAGGCGAAACGAAAGTCGTTGACGAGAGCGGTGGAGAGCGTGCTGGTGATGCCGAGGACGCTTTGGTCAGCCCAGTTGCGGTTGACGAGCCAGTTGGAGGGAAGGGGAGAGCCACCGCGGGGGCCGAAGCCGTTGTTGCCATCGTGGGAGTAGCGGGCGAAGAGGTTGTGGTTGGTGTTGAAACGATAATCGAATTTGGCTGAGATTTGTCTGCCGTTGTAAGGATTGGAAGCGTTTT
>CAMDKT010000209.1 GCA_945900935.1 Candidatus Sulfopaludibacter sp. SbA3
CCAAACGGGTACGAAGCGCCGACTCTTTCTGGTCGGTTCAGTTTGCACGAAGCTCCAGCGATCTTATCGGCGAATTCGATTACTTCTTTAGAATACTCTAAGATTCCGCGCCTCGCCACAAGGATCGGGTAACAATAGAAAGAACGATGGAACTAAGAACTCTCGGTAATAGCGACCTCAAAATAACCCCGCTCGGCGTTGGCGCGTGGGCCATGGGCGGCGGCGGTTGGGCGTTCGGCTGGGGCCCGCAGGACGACGACGCTTCCGTCGCGGCCGTCCACGCCGCCCTCGACGAAGGCTGGAATTGGATCGATACCGCCGCCGTCTACGGGCTCGGCCACGCTGAAATCGTCGTCGGCAAGGCCGTCAAGGAACGGACCGCCAAGCCGTACGTTTTCACCAAATGCGCCCGCGTTTGGGACGAAAACCGCCAAATCGGGAAGCGCTTGAAAGCCGCTTCGGTCAAAAAGGAGTGCGAGGACAGCCTCCGCCGCCTCGCGATGGATACGATTGATCTCTATCAGATCCATTGGCCGGAGCCGGACGAAGACATTGAAGAAGCCTGGACGGCGTTGGCCGAATTGAAAGCCGAGGGCAAAGTCCGCTGGATCGGCGTCTCGAACTTTAACCGCGCCCAACTGGAGCGCATCGCGCCCATCGCGCCCATAACGTCGTTGCAGCCGCCGTATAGCCTGGTTTCCCCGGAAATCGAAGCTGAGTTACTCCCCTATTGCGGCGCTAATACCATCGGCACGCTGGTGTACTCGCCGATGAAATCCGGGTTACTCAGCGGTGCCATGACGCGCGAACGCATCGCGGCCATGCCCGCCGATGATTTCCGTCAGCGCACGCCTAATTTTCAGGAACCGCTATTGACGAAAAACCTGGCGCTGGTGGAGCGCTTACGGGCCATCGGCGCGCGTCACGACCGAACGCCGGGCGAAGTGGCCATCGCCTGGACGCTGCGACGCCCAGAAGTAACGGCGGCCATTGTCGGCCTTCGCTCCCCGGCGCAATTGGAAGGGGTGAATGGCGCGGCGACATTCCGGCTGAGTCCGGAAGAACTGGCCGAAATCGAAGCCGCGTAGCGCCCCGCACGGCACTGCGGAACTTCGCCGTGCCTAACCCACCCGCACCTGTCGCCCCGTCACCGCCGCCTCGTGCGCGGCGATCGTGACCTCATTCACCTTCCAGACATCCGGCAACGGCATGTCATTCGGCTTCCCGTTAAATGCCGCCTCCAGAAACTCGACGAAGATTTCCCGCGTCGGCGGCAGTTCCTTCACAACTTCCAGCTTTCCGCCTTGCCGCAACAACGTCAGCCCCGTAGCCGCCATATATTCAATTACGCCTTTTGACCCCGCTATCCGAACGCGGTCGTCCCCATGCGTCGGCGCGGTTTCGGCGCGGTAGTAATCCATGTGGAGCGACGCCGTTCCGCCATTGTCCAGCTTCAAAATGGTCGTCGTCGTGTTCTCCATCTGTCCAATTCCGGGCGGCGCGGAGACTTGCGATTGATAGGAAAACACTTCGGTGAAATCGCGCCCGGAAGTCCATCGCATCAAGTCGAACATGTGAATTCCAATCCACAGAATGGTGCTGCCGTACGACGCCCGATCCTTCATCCAAACCGGTCGAACGCCCGCTTTATACGACTTTTGCGAACTGATCATGCCGACGTCGCCAACCGCCCCTTCCTTCACCAACTGCCGCATCGCCAGGTATGGCGGCGCATACCGCATCGGCAGCAGCAGCCAGATCGGTTTGCCCGAAGCCGTCACCGCCTTCCTGACCCGTTCAAATTCCGCGCGGGTCAACGCCAGCGGTTTCTCGGCAATCAGCGGCAGCCCGCGTTCGGCCGCCGCAATCACACTCGCCGCGCGGTCCCCATTCGACGTACAGACGCCCACAAGGTCCAACTTTTCAGCATCCAACATGCGCCGGTAATCGGAATAAAACGCGGCTTTCGCCGCCACTGGCCGTTTGCGAATCTTCGCCAATTCCGCCGGATCGCTTTCGGCCACCGCCACTAACTCGACGTCCGGAATGCGCGGTAACGGCGTCAAAATCTCACCCGCGTGGCCCAGCACGCCAACCATTCCCAACCGCAACTTCCGCGGTAACTTTATTGCCGCCGCCGAAGCCAGCAGCGCTCTGCGCGTGATGAATTCCATACAGGCATTATTACTCTTCCTTCTTCGGCTCGTCCAGCAACCGCAGCCCTTCAAACGTCGATGCCGAGAGCAGCCCCGCCGCTGCATACACGAACAGCTTCTTTCGGCTGTCTGTGATATCCAGATTGCGCATCGTCAACTGCCCGATCCTGTCTTGCGGCGTGAATTCGCCCTTGCCCGATTCCATGGTCAACCGTTCGGGCGCATAGGTCAGGTTGGCCGATTCGGTGTCGAGAATGGAATAGTCATTGCCGCGCCGCAACTCGAGCGTCACGGTCCCGGTGACGGCCTTGGCCACCCATCGTTGCAGGGTCTCACGCAGCATCATCGATTGCGGATCGAACCAGCGGCCCTCGTACAACAAGCGGCCCAAACGGCGGCCCAGCGTGTGGTACTGCTCCAGCGTGCCTTCGTTGTGAATGCCCGACAGCAGCCGCTCATACGCAATGTAGAACAGCGCCATCGCCGGCGCTTCGTAAATCCCGCGGGACTTCGCTTCAATAATGCGGTTCTCAATCTGATCGGACATGCCCAGCCCGTGACGCCCGCCAATCACATTGGCTTCCAGCACCAGCGCCACATCGTCGCTGAAAGATTTGCCGTTCAACGCTACCGGACGGCCTTCGTCAAAGGTGACCGAAACGGTCTCCGCCGCCACCGGACAATCGTCGCGCCAGAAGGGCACGCCCATGATGGGCTCGACGATCTTGATGCCGTTCTTCAGAAACTCCAGATCCTTGGCTTCATGGGTCGCGCCCCAGATGTTGGAGTCCGTCGAATAGGCCTTCTCCTTGGACATTTTGTAGCCCAGGCCCGCCTTTTCCAACAACTCACTCATCTCCTTGCGGCCGCCGAGTTCGTTGATGAAGTCCTGATCGAGCCAGGGCTTGTAGATCTCCAGCTCCGGATTCACCATCAGCCCGTAGCGGTAGAAGCGTTCAATATCATTGCCCTTGTAAGTGGAGCCGTCCCCCCAGATGTTGACGCCGTCTTCCTTCATCGCGCCGACGAGCATTGTGCCGGTGACGGCCCTCCCGATGGGTGTGGTGTTGAAATAGGCGACGCCGGCGGTGGTGATGTGGAAAGCGCCGCATTGGAGCGCGGCGATCCCCTCCCGGACGAGTTGCGTGCGGCAGTCAATCAGCCGGGCGACTTCGGCACCGTAGCCGAGAGCCTTGCGCGGGATCTCATCGTAGTCGGCTTCGTCCGGCTGGCCGAGATTTGCGGTGTAGCAATAGGGAATGGCGCCTTTCTGCCGCATCCAGTAAATGGCGGCGCTTGTATCCAGGCCGCCGGAAAATGCAATGCCGACGTTCTTGCCGGCAGGAAGTGATTGGAGAATGCTACCCATCTTGATGTACCTACTAGGGTACGAGAAAACTGCTTTCGGAATACAGTGCCCGAGTAAAGATTGGGCTGATGGCGCGTGGAGCGGCACTGGCGGACCGCGAATCCCGCTTACGGATTCCGCGTCGGCGTCTGGCCAACATTGGGTTCAAATCGGATCGGCAGATTTACCCATTGCGCCCGCGGCCCGGAGGTCAACGGCGGGATAATCGTGATGCACGCCGGTTAGCTGGGGCTATTTGCGGGTGGGCGAGGACAAGTTCACAGGGAGGATGCCGCGATTGCCGTGACGATGGCACAATAGGGAGCAATGCCGGTTTCGCGCCGTTCGCTGATTCGTTCGCTGTGCCGCACGGGGGCGGTGTTTTCGTTCGATCAACTGATTCGCGGGCAGGGCGTGGGCGTGTCGTTTGTGAACGTCGCGCGCGAGGCGGGATTGAATGCGAAGACGATTTACGGAAGCGAGAACCGTAACAAATATTTGATTGAGACGACGGGTTGCGGCGCGGCGTTTTTTGATTATGACCACGATGGCTGGCTGGATATTTTTTTGGTGAATGGCAGCCGGTTTGAGACGAAGTTTGCGGTGACTCCCGTGAGCCGGTTGTTTAAGAACAATCGGGATGGCACGTTCACCGACGTGACAATCGCGGCGGGAATTGCGCGAACGGGTTGGGGGAGCGGATGCTGCGTGGGCGATTTTGACAATGACGGGTTCGATGATTTGTTTGTCAGCTATTGGGGCGACTGCTCGCTTTGGAAGAATTTGGGGAAGGGGAAGTTCGTGGATGTGGCGGCGAAAGCGGGGGTGACGACGCGGACGAAAGGGGGGCTTCGGCGGCACAACACGGGCTGCGCGTTTGTGGATACAAACAGGGACGGGCATTTGGATTTGTTTGTCGCGAACTATATCGATTTCGATCCGAAGACCGCGCCATTGCCGGAATCGGGGCCGTGTAAATATAAGGGGCTGCTAGTGGCCTGCGGGCCGCCGGGATTGCAGGGCGGGAAGAATATTCTGTTTCGGAATAATGGGAATGGCACGTTCACGGATGTGTCGGAAGCGTCCGGAATACTAAAGACTGAGGGCACGTATGGGCTGGGCGTGATCGTCTCCGACTTCGACAACGATGGGTGGCCCGACATCTATGTGGCTAATGATTCAACTTCCTCCGCGCTGTATAAAAACAATCACGACGGGACGTTCAGCGAGATTGCGATTGAGTCCGGAGTGGCGTTTTCGGCGGATGGAAAGCCGCAGGCGGGGATGGGCGTTGGCGTGGCTGACTACAATTGCGACGGCAACTTTGACATTGTGAAGACAAACTTCGCGGGGGACACGTCGAGTTTGTATCGCGGCGCGGGCGGCGGCGTTTTCGAGGATCAGACGTTCCAATCGGGGCTGGGCCGGGTGACGCGGTTCCTGGGCTGGGGCGCATCGTTCATGGACTTCGACAACGATGGCTGGGCGGACATTATGCTGTGCAATGGACACGTGTATCCGGAGGTGGGAGAGTCCGCGGCGGAGTCCGGTTACCGGCAGCGAAAGGTGGCGTATCGAAATTTGGGCAATGGGCGATTTGTTGAGGTTTCCGAGGAGTTAGGGGCGGGCGTTATGGAAAAGGTGACGGGGCGCGGGATGGCCGTGGGGGATTTTGACAACGACGGCGATTTGGATTTGCTGGTGAATTGCATCAATGATGTGCCGCAGTTGTTGCGGTGCGATTCGACGTTGAAGAATAACTGGCTGCAGGTGAAGACGGTCGGTGTGAAGTCGAATCGTACAGGGATTGGGGCGCGTGTTTATTGCAAGACGGGCGACCACCGGCAGATGGACGAAGTGCGGAGCGGCGGCAGTTATTTATCGCAGAGCGATTTGCGGGTGCATTTTGGATTGGGCGCGGCTTCCGAGGCTGATTTGGAGATACGATGGCCGAGCGGAGTTGTCGATATACATTTACAGGTGAAGGCGAATCAAGTGCTTATCGCTGTGGAAGGGAAGGGGTCATAGAGCGGAGGCGCTGGGCTTGCGCGGCGTCGATTTTCTTTTTTACTTCGGCGGCTTGCGCGAATCCTTTTTTGGCGGCTTCGCGGTCGCCTTGGAGTTGGCGGATTTGGGCGAGGGTGTTGAATGGGCCAGGGGTTTCGGGGTTGAGACGAATGGCTTCCTGGAGTGCATTGGCGGCGTCGGCGAATTCGCCCTTTTGCTTGAGGGCGGTGCCGAGCATGTAGTGGGCTTCGGCGTAGTTGGGACGTTTGGCGATAGCGGCGCGCATAGCGTCGGCGGATTCGTCGATGTCGCCGTTCTGCCAGCACGTGATGCCGAGCGTGTATTGAGCCTCGGCCATTTCCGGATCGAAGCGCAGGGCTTCGCGGAAGGCTTTTTTGGCGGGTTCGAGTTGATCCTTCTGCTTCAGCGCGAGGCCGAGATTGTAATGAATGACGGCGTCTTCCGGACGCTGCTTGACGAGGGTTTGGAAGTGAGTGAGGGCTTCGTCGTAATTGCTGGACTGGAGGTGAGCGTAGCCGATGTTGATTTGCGCCATGCGATTGGCGGGGTCCTGTTTGAGGATTTGCCGGAACTGGGCGAGGCCTTCCTGAGCCATGCCGAGATCGACGAGCATGAAACCGAAATTGTTGCGGTATTCGGTGTCGGTTGGCTTGAGTTGGACGGCTTTTTGGTAGGCGTTCCGGGCGGCTTCCAGATCGCCTTTCTTCTGTTCAAGGACGCCGATGAGATTCCAGAGATCGGCACGTGTGCCGCCGGTTTTGGCTTCGGTTAAGGCGTCCTTTTCGTTGCCGGTTTCCGAGAGCATGGTGGCGAGGCGGAAGCGGTATTCGGTGTTGGCGGGGGCGAGTTTCGCGGCCTCGCGCATTGCGATTATGGCGCGGGCGGCATCCTTGGCCAGCCAGAGCGCGACGCCCAGATGGTAGTGGGCGGGGGCGTAGCGCGGGTTGAGGCGGATGGCGTGTTCGAAGTGGGGAATGGCTTGCGCCTGACGGCCCTGGACAGCGAGGAGAAAGCCGATTTCGTCCCGGAGATCGGCGGCGTTTGGCTCTAAAACGGCGGCGCGCTCAAAGGCCGCGAGCGCGCCGATGGCGTCTCCTTTGGCTTTGAGCGCGTTGCCTTCCACTCGCGGTTGGGCGGCGAGTAAACCCGCCGCCAGAACGAACAGGATCATGTTTCCATTAGAACGCGTACTTCAGAGCCATCTGCCACTGCCGCGGAACATAGGCGGGGAACGCGCCGAAGATGCGGCCGGCGGTACCGGGGCAATCGACGCACGCGTTGGG
This sequence comes from Candidatus Sulfopaludibacter sp. SbA3, assembly GCA_945900935.1. GTDB lineage: Bacteria > Acidobacteriota > Terriglobia > Bryobacterales > Bryobacteraceae. Next base: position 6,816 of record CAMDKT010000209.1, read on the forward strand.
ATTGCCCAGATTGGTGTGGTTGGTGAAGTTGAACGATTCGGCGCGGAACTGGATGGTGTGGCCTTCGCGAACCCGGAAGGTTTTGAAGAAGGACATGTCGAGCTGGCCGAAGTTGGGGCCAACGATCTGGTTGCGGCCGATGGTGCCAAACTTCGCGCGCTGGGGACGCTGCCAGGGGCCGTCGATCTGACCGTTGGCTGTGAGGGGCGCACTGGCGGTCTTGAACCAGCCTTGCTGGCCGGGGTTGGATACGGAGTAATCGCCGATGAGATCGGGGCGGCACCAGCCGGTGTCACGATCGGCGTTGCAATCGCGATAGCTGGGCGTGAAGGGCTGGCCGGCCATGTAGCTCCAACTGCCGTTCATCTGCCAGCCGCCGAGGACCAGGTCCAGGCCTTTCGAGGCGTTGGTCAGGTACTTGCGCCCTTTGCCGAAGGGGACTTCGTAGAGCGAGGCGAAGAAAAAGACATGGCGGCGATTGTTGCTCGAAACGCCTCGGGCGAGTTTGGCGTCGCGGGGGTAATAGGTACCGTCGTAGTCGATGTTCTTCGAGAACGTATAGTGCGACATCACGTTCATGCCGCCGGAGAAGCGTTTGTCGAATTTGAACTGGACGGAGTTGTAATTGTTGCTGGCGTCGCTGCCGTAATAGCGGAGATTCTGCGACCAGCCGAACTTGTTGAAGAAGGGCTTGCGCTGGTTGGTTGTTAGGGTTCCGAAGCCATTGATATCGGCTTGATTCGGATCATAGTCGCCGCCGGTGCCGGCGAAGACGTGGGTGCCTTTGGTGCCGACGTAGCCGACCTCGAAAGAGGACGTGGCGTTGAGTTGGCGCTGGATGGTGAAGTTCCAGGCGTCGACGGTTGGGAAGCGGATCGGGCTGGAAATGACGAAAGCGGTGACGCCATTGGGGAGGATGTGATTGCCGTTGGGACCTTTGGGCTGAGCGGCAAGAATGGACGCCGGATTGAGCGCAGTGGGACCGTTGGCGAGGGTGAAGACGGCGTCGAAGTTATTGGCTGGCTGATTGGATTGAATTCCGAGAATCGGGAGGTTCTGCGTGACGTTGTGGCCAAAGATGGAGCCGAAGACGCCAAGGTTGAAGCCGCGGCCGTAGCCGGCGCGGATGACGGTTTTCGAATTCAACTGATACGCCATTCCGAGACGCGGGGCGAAGAGTTTATTTGACGTTGTGACGCCGAGATCGAGACCGGTGCCGTTCTGCCCGGCGACTCTAATTTCGCCGGTTTCGAGGCTGAGGAAACCGCCATTGCCGACGCCGTTGACATATTGGGGACGGTAGTTTTCCCAGCGCAGCCCGAAATTGATGGTGAGCTTGTTGGTGACGCGCCACTGGTCCTGCGCGAAGAAGAAGAGGCGATTTTGTGTCTCACGCGCGTTGAGCGAATTGGAGACGTAACGTTCGAAGCGGGAGACATCGCCCATCAGAAATGAGGCGAGGCCGGAGCCGCCGCCGCTGGGGCCCTGGGTGCGGGCGGCGTCGAAGTTCAATTCGCCGGAGCGGTGGCGATCACTGGGGACGCGGAGATTATGCGCGCGGCGGATATCAGCGCCGAATTTGATGGTGTGGTTACCTTGAATTTTCGTCCAGTTGTTGACGAACTGATACTGATTTTCATCCTGGATAAGCGGACAGTTGCAGCCGTTGACGCCGAGGGCGTAGCCGAATCTGAAGAGATTATTGCCGTAGCCGTTAACGAAGAACGCCGGCATGCCGGAGTTGAAATTTGCGTCGACGTTGAGACCGGGAATGCCGGCGTCCTTGGCGGGCGCGGTGCCAATGCCGTTGGGCTGGCCGATGACGTGATAGCGCATGTAACCAAAACGGAAATCGGTGAGCAGGGTAGGCTTGATGTTGTAATCAAAGCCGCTGGCAATGGAGTGGTTACGGGAGTCCGAAGCGCCGGCGTAGGCACCAGTGGAGCCGGAGGCGTCGAGGCCAGGACCGCCGGCGACGAGGCCGAAGGAACCGGGAGCGACCATGCCGAAATCGGCCATTGAGTAGCGGCCGAAGACGTGGATTTTGTCGGTGGTGTAGTGGTCGACGCGAACATTGAAAGCGTCGTCATTGAAGCGCACGCCGCCGGAGGAGGCGAAGTTGGGTTGATCGATCGAGGCGGCGGTATTGCCGGATGGGATCAGCTTCAGCAGGTTTTGCGTTTGGGGGGCCAGACGGCTGGCGGGGATGCGATTGCCGGGGAACTGG
>CAMDKT010000210.1 GCA_945900935.1 Candidatus Sulfopaludibacter sp. SbA3
GAGCCGCCGTCGCCTTCGGCCTCGCCACATGCACCTTCTCCGGCGCAGGCGCGCTCTCCACCGGCACCATGCGTTGTCCGCACGATCCCAACACCAGCCCGAAACCGCTTAGCCACTCTCGCCGTCGCATCTCTCTATTCTAGTGAACACGGACCGCGACACCCCGCCCACCCGCGTCTTTTCCTGCCATCCCAAATCCAATGCCCTGTGTCCAATTCACCCGCCGTCACTCCATTCCCCGGAAATCCAAACAATGCCCCCGTCTCCTGCTCGGAATCGGCGTGTACTTACTCGCTTTGACTTACACCGGAATCACCAATTACTTCGACACTGACGACAGGATCAACCTATACGGTGCCTGGCACAGCCTACCGGACCAGGCCAAATGAAACTCCCCCTCCGGCAAGGCAACCGCGTCCGCGACCTCACCGTTGACGAGCTCCCCGCGCCTCCCGGTCACAATCCTAACTACGACCACATCCGCCACTACAAAATACATCACTCAACAAAATGACGTAGTCCGAAAATGGGGGCTCGCCGGGTCCCCATCCAGTCCCACCGGCGCATGAATCACAAATCGATGCAGTCCCCCATACCAGTACATTTCACCCGCTGCTAAACTACGAATCGTGATTGCCTTCCTATTCTTCGCCGCGGCGCTCTTCGCCCCAGCTCAGGAACTCCCCGTACGCCAAATCTGGAAATCCTACCCCGTTTATCACCCCGATAAAGCCCCGCCCGATTACATCGAATGGCTCCGCACCCAGGCCCCCGAGCAAATCGCAAACCCCACCGGCGAGGAACTCTACGACGCCCCCATCCTCCTGGGCTCCCTCGGCGCCCGCCCGCCATCGGATCCGCCCTTCCTCCACGACAAAGCCTGGTTCGACAAAGTCAACCCGCCCCTCACCCGCGAAGGCGCTATCACCGGCTACGTCTATATACTCCGCGCCAAAGGAAAAATCGAAGTTGGCACGGCTTCCTGCGCCATGTGCCACAACCGCGTAATGCCCAATGGAACCGTCATTAAAGGCGGCCAAGGCAACTTTCCCGTTGACGCCGCCCTCGCCGAGGACCTTCTCACTACCACCGGCAACCCAGCCCTCCGTGAAGTCAACAAAGCGCTCATCCGCCGGCTCTTCCAAATCAACGGCGACTTCAACCTCATTAACGACGCCAAACTTCTCTCAGGCCGACTCCCAGGCCTCATGACCCCGCCCCGCTCAGCCATCGACAGCCCCAGCCAAATCCCCGATATCATCGGCGCCATAATCCAACCCGCCGCCCTGGCAAAAAAACAACTCGATTACGATACCGTCACCCGTTACAGCGACGAACAACTCGAGACACTTTCAAAATACGTCGCCGCCCTGAAGGCTCCGCCAAGCCCCTACAAAACAGACAAATTAACCCGCCAAGGCGGAAAAATATTCGAGCGCGAAGCCTGCGCAAAATGCCACACAACAGCCAATGACAAATTGACAGGCCTCTGGCGCAAAGGAGTCTTAGGCCACAGCGGAACCATCACGACACTCGAAGAATGGCTCGACCCCAGCCGCCTCCAATACAGCAAAGGCCACGAATACGGCTTCCAGCTATCAGGTGCCGAGCGCTTCGCCCTCATCGCATTCCTCAGAACGCTTTAACTCCTCAATCGCCGGTTCGGCGCAATCTTCCTAACCAGCGGATGGCTCGAAATTCGCTCCAACTCCTCAGCCGACGCTGTAATCCCCACCGCCCCCGCCGACCGCAGCATGACAGGCTTAACCGCCAGAACGCCGGTCAAATACTCAAATAACTCACCCAGACTCGCCTCCCGAACCCCCGGTTCTTCCTGAATCACCCGAACCGGCGCCGGACGCCCCTGTGTACGCGAGTAAGCGTATTCCACCCGGCGCGCCGGCAACTGCGCCTCCACAATCCATTCCTGTCGTTCTAAACCCGCCATACCTACTCCCATCAATAACCCCGCTGCCGCGCAAAGTCAATAGCCCGAAGGATGTTCAGCGCACCGAACCCATACCGGTGATCCTGCCCCGCCTCCCCCATTTCGTTCACCGCTCCGGTGATCAACTCTTGAATCAGAAACGCCCGCTGGGACCCCGTCTCCTTCTCTCGAATCGTCGTCGCGCCCAACAACAGCGCAATCGCTCCTGCCACATGCGGCGTAGCCATCGAAGTCCCATTGAACGCCTTCCACTTTCCCCCGGGAACCGACGAGACTACCGCAACCCCAGGCGCCACCAAATCCGGCTTTGAGTACGGTAGCGGCAGGTCTTTCTCGTTGATGAAGTTGCTCTGGTGAATAATCTGCGTCCGCCCGCCCGAAAATCCCGCTACCCGGAGCCGCTGATCAATCGCCCCCACGCTCAGCGCGAACAGGTCATTGCCAGGCGATCCCGTCGTCTGATGCCCTTCGTTGCCGATAGCCGCCACCACGGGAATCCCCGCCTCCACACACGACAAAATCGCCTCCGTGTAAGTCGACGGTGTCTCGGAGTCCATCACCAGTCCGCCCAACGACATGCTCAGCACATCCACGGCCGATTCCACCGCCCACTCGATTCCCGCCAGCACCTGCAAGTCCGTCCCCCCAACCGCTCCATCCAGCACCAGCCCCGCCGCAATCTTCACCTCCGGAGCCACCCCAATAAAGCGGCCCGAAGTGTTCCCGCCGCTGATCGTGCCCGCGCAATGCGTGCCGTGTTCGTCGGTGTCATGCGCCGTCGAGCCGGTAATCTTATGCCCAGCCGAATCGAATTCCGCCCACTTCTTCACCCGTCCCGCCAAGTCGGGATGCGATGCGTCCACACCCGTGTCCAGCAGCCCAACCGTCACTCCTTTTCCCCTCGCTCCGTAGGCTCCCCAAGCCGCCAGCGCCCCGCACTGCTCCAGTCCCCACGTGGCTGACAGCAGCTCAGCCTCTTCAAATCCCAGCGGCTTTGACTCCATCGTCGGAGGCAGCATCAGCCGCCGGTTCAAACTCACGGACCGGATGTTCGGCACGTCTCTTGTCAACTGTTGCAGCTCTTCTTTTTCCATCGTCAGCATCATGCAGCGCGATGTCCAGAACTGCCGCGGCCTTGGCCGCGCCGCCCCGCCTTTCTTCGCCGGACTCATCATCCGCGCCAGGACTTTTCCGACCAGGTCTGACTTCGTCAAAACATCGAGCCCCATCGCCCCGACTTTTTGAATTTCCGCCAGCCCCAGCGCCTGCTGCGTGGCCTTCCCCATCAGCGCGCGCATGCTCGAAGACTCGGCCGTTGGCTTCGCCATCTCTTGCGCGGCGTAGGACGGTGGCAGCACATCGCGCGGACTCAGCGACATCCGCCGCCTCGCCAGCGCCTGCCCTGCCGCCCGCGCCAGCCGCAGGTGGTCCCCGGAGCGCTCCGTTACCATCTGGACAATCACTTCCACGCGCTGGCCTTCGGCCTCATCCAGAATCTTCTCTGTCTGACGGTTCAACTCATTCATGGCGTTCTCTTTCTTTTTGAACTTCCAGGATCGTCTATCCAAAATGCGTCAACAAACATACGTTGCGTCGCGGGGTCATCAGACTGCATCATAGCGCTTAAGTCCGCCTCGCGGGATTCGTCTCCATGGGCGATATCGCGTAAGCAGTGTGCCACGCGAAGCTGGGGTGCTGAGTGTCCGCGAGTCAAGCCTGCTAACCGGCGAAACTGGCTCGCTTCCCTCTTTTGGTAGCTCTTCGTCAACCACAGCCAAATGTCTAGCAATAGAAACACTGCTGCGTGTTCAATATCCGCTTCACTCGCCTGATCCGACGCAAACGCCAGTTCCACGCTTCGCCACAAATCCGCGTTGGCAATCGTGATGCGGCCAGGAATTTGCGGCAGCAGCCGCAAACGGATAGCTTCCCACCAGTGCGGCGATCCCTTCAGACCAACCAAATGGCAAAGTCCGTCGATCAACGCTCCGTGGGTGGTCGCGTCGCTCAGGACGAAATCCCATCCTGGCCTCGCTTGTCTCACACCTCCCAAACCCATGACCAGCTCCACCGCCCGTTCCTCAAAGATAGTATACAATTGCCGAAACCGGTGCCGAGCCAGTTGCAGCGAATTAATGGGAGTCCGAATGCCATGAAAAAGCGAAGCCAGAGAACGAAGTCGCCCCTCGTCCGGCGTTCGCCACGTGCGAAACGCGTCCGGGCTCGAGTGGGGAGACGACCCCGTAGTCAATACGTTGTTCATGAAATGCTCAGCGGGACCTTCATCTAAGTGCGTAAAGCACACCATCAATTGCCTAAAAGCCGGCCGCGGCAACCTCGGCATTTCCGCCGGCGCCCAAACGGTTAATGCCATTGACAAGAGGTTCCCTCCGGGACTGACCACCGCTAGATCCGCCGCGGCGACCGCCAAAAACTGCCGCTCGTCCTCATCCAGGACTCCTTTTTTCATCCCAACGCAATCGGAAAACAGAACGCCCAACCGTTGGTTCTTCGGCCCAGTGAAAACCTCATCGAACGGCTTCAGCTCCCCCGCCTCCCATCCCAAACACGCCAGAGTAAGCGCCAGCGCCCCCCGTTCCGCTTCAGAACCTTTTAGCACTAAAGCAACCTTGCGAATCTGCTTTCGCTGTTCTGCGCCCCTCTCTTGCCACTGGCTCAAGAACCGAAGCGGACCCCGCAACGAATCCACCGTATCCGCCGCCACCGCGGCCCGCAGAATTCGATCAAGAATCAAATCGCTCATCGCCTCCGCGGCATCGATGCTGTCGAGTAAACAGCCGCCCAAAACAATCGCGCGCTGTCGAAGATCCTTGTCTTCGCGGACTGGCAGGATACGTTCCAAAAGATACCTCTGCGCCTCCTCCTTTTTCAGCGAACCCGCTAATAACCGGATCACCTCATGCCAAAGAGGATTCGCGTCCCGCCGCTCGCTTTCCAGCAGTTTTCAGATCGCCGCCACACCGCCCACCTCACCGCTCATTCGCAGATGGGTCGCGGCCAGATACTCCTGAAAAGTAAGGTGGAGAAAGCTGTACTGCCCGTCTCCTACCTCAATCAACAGCCCCGCCCGCTCCTTGACAAATCGCAGGAACTCTTCCGCCAACTCATCGGCCGCCGCCGGATTCCTCTCGATAGTCGCGATGTACCTCGCAAGAAACTCCTTCAAGTCGCCGTAACGAACCACGGACCGCTCTTGCTTGCCCGTGCCATCCATCAGGCAGTGCATCCAATAGGCCAGCGCCTCCATTCGCGCTGTATTGCGTTGCTCCGCCTTCGGCCGGACCCCGGGATGTTCGGAATGATACTTCCACGTATGCCAGGTGTTCAGCAGCGTCTCCGTGCACTTTTGATACAGGACAACGCGTTGATCCGGCAGCACGGCATCTATCCGATGGACCAGACTGATAATCGTCAGCAGCAGCGGATTTTCGGCCAGCTCCCGGATCGAGGTATTGGCCGCGTCACTCACAATCGCCACTAAGTCTTTAACATGGCTTTCGCGGTCGGGAATACTGTCAATCCGCGTCTCATACCATCTCCCCACGAATGTCTGAATGTCGTCCAAATTCAGCCGCGCCACGCGCTGATGGGAAAATCCAAGCTCGTCGTATCGGACCTCCTTCTCATACCCCACAATCCGCGATGTCATGATCGTCGTGTTGCCGGGGTACCGGTTCAACAGGTCGCCCACGTTTTTACGAACCCGCTGCTTGAATTTCGCATCGGGAAGTTCGTCCAGCCCATCGAGCAAAAGAATCGCGTCACGAGCGTAGAGATAGTACTCCAGCCAATCAATGTCGATGCCCTTTAACCGCAAATCGGCCCGCGCCAGCTCCACAATGAAGTCGATTAGTTTGAGGTTCGGGCGCGATTTCAGCGCATCCCCATATCTCCGCAACGCAACGTAAACGCACAGCCGCGAGTCAACCTTTGCCCCGTATCGCTTCCGCAGTTCCGGCTGTGTCCCAACCAGCGCGACGAATCGAAGCAGCGTCGATTTGCCGGAGCCGGGGTCACCCAAAATAACGTGGCGGCTGCCTGGCGAGAGTAGCTCCAGCGGATTGGATCCTTCCGCGCGCTGCTCCGCAGTCTCCGGCGCCACGCGCAGCGGGATGTAAATCCGGTCCATCGGGATACCCTCGGATGCCTCGATTTTGTATACCGACATTCCCACAAACTGTATCTTGCCATGCAGTTTCTCCATTTCGCCATCGAACTGCGAGCGAAGGGCTCCAATCGCCTCCCGTTCCGATGACTCCGGACCATACCGTGTCGCGAACGGCGAAAACTCGCCTATCTGCGACTTAAGCACTTCGCCGGTAATGGCCGTCCGCTTAAGTATCCCTGGAGGCTGCGGACAATCGACGCCCGGAGCCATGAATAAGTGCGTCACGCCGGTCCGCGTGATCGCCTTGAGTTCGTCATCCTCAAATGCCGCTCGCTTACGCGCAAAAACGCAAATTGTCTTCCCGACCTGCCAAAGTCCAGTCCCGATCCGCACCGGCACCGCTTTAACGCGGCCCTTTCGCCGCGCCAATGTTACAAACAGATGCTCAAACGCCGCTTCGCCCGCTTCGCCACTCGGGAATAGTGAACGCATCCGGGTACGAGATCACAAACCCTACTTCCACCCTCCATCCAACCCCATAAACGCATACGCATACCGCCGCCCAAACTCCCGCAATCCAGCCGAATCAAAATGCAGAACATCGCCCTTATGACCTAACCCAAAGGAAGATACAAACGCCACCCGCGATCCATTCACCGCTAACATCGCCAACTGTTCATTCACCATTCGCGCCATCGCATAATCATTCTTCTCCCGCGTATACAAAAACTGCCCTAACTCTCCCACCACAATCGGCACATCCCCTAACTCCGACCGCAGCGCCGCCATGACACTCAACCACCGCGGCTGATACGAGCGAATCAATTCCAGCTTCATCGAATCCGCCTCCCCCTGGTGCCACAAAATCCCCCGCAACCGCCCATTCTTCATCGCCACCCGAGCCCGCCGCACCGCATCCGTATACAGCTTTCCCCCAACCTTCCATTCATCCAATGAACTCCCGCCCATCGCTGCCGGAATCAGGCCGATCTTTGTCGAAGGCGCCGCTTCCGCCAGAACCCGCGCAAATGATCGCCCCAACCCCGTCCCCAAACGGTCCGGCCGATCAAAGTGAATCGGCTCCACCGCCGGCGCCCAGGTCTCCTCCTTGGTCAGCGTAAACACTCGCGGATGCGGCACTTTGTCCTCTGCCTCAATCACGCCCCGCCCCGCCATATTCGACTGCCCAATCAGCAGGAACAGCTCCATCTCCTGTCCAAAAACAGCCAGCGCAGAAATCATCAAGAAGTATCGAATCATGAAAGCCATTATAATCGCCAGATGTCCCCGATCCGCGCGCTAACTCTCCTCGCCTGCCTCCTACCGCTCTCAGCCCAATACGATCTCGTCATCGCCAACGGCCGCGTCATGGATCCCGAAAGCGGTCTCGACGCCATCCGCAACGTCGGCGTGACGAATGGCAAGATCGCAGCCATCTCCGCCCGCCCGTTAAAGGGGACGAAAATCATCGACGCCAAAAACCACGTCGTCGCTCCCGGCTTTATCGATCTCCATTCCCACGGCATCACTAACGCCGCCAATGAATATCAGGCCCATGACGGCGTCACCACCGCCCTCGAACTCGAATTGGGCGTCCCCTCGCTCAAGGCCTATCTCAAATCCCGCGAAGGCAAGGCGCTGCTCAATTACGGCGCGACAATCTCCCATTCCGCCACCCGCGTCATGGCCATGAAGGAGTTCGCCGCCGAAGCCGCCAAATGGGCCGAATCCACCGAAGTCGGCCGCGGCCTTCGCGAACGCGGCCGCGATCTGTTATTGAAAACCGACGAAGAGTACAGCCAGCTCGCCTTCCTCATGGAACGCGGCCTGAAAGAAGGCGCGCTCGGCCTTGGCGTCATGCCGGCCTACGTCCCCGGCGCGACGCGAAGCGAGGTCTACAAGGTCTACCAGATGGCCGCCCGATGGAAAGTGCCCATCTATACCCACGTCCGCGGACGCGGTGAAGAAGGCGTCCAGGAAGCCGTCGCCAACGCCGCCGGCACCGGAGCCTCGGTCCATATCGTGCATCTCAACAGCTCCACCCGTTCCGCCATTCCAGCCATGATGGAAATGATCGCCGGTGCCCGCAAACGAGGCATCGATGTCACTACGGAGGCCTATCCCTACACCGCCGGTTCGACGTTCCTGGAATCGGCGCTATTCGACGAAGGCTGGCAGCAATTGATGGGCATCTCCTACAGCGACCTTCAATGGCAAGCCACCGGCGAGCGCCTCACCAAGGAGACCTTCGACAAATACCGTGCCACCGGCGGCGTGGTCATCCTCCACTCCATGAAGCCGGAGTGGATTAAACTGGCCATGGCATCGCCCTTCGTCATCATCGCCTCCGACACCATGCCCTACGCCCCCGGCGCACATCCCCGTGGCGGCGGAACGTTCAGCAAAGTGCTCGGCGAGTACGTCCGCGAAATGAAGGTCGCGACGTTAATGGAGGCCCTCCGCCGCATGACGCTAATGCCCGCCCAGCGCCTCGAAGCCCTCGCCCCGCAACTGAAGAACAAGGGCCGAATCAAGGTTGGCGCCGACGCCGATATCACCGTCTTCGACCCCGCCACAGTGAAGGATACGGGGACCTACCAGACCGGCCCCCGCTTCGCCATCGGCATCCCTCACGTTATCGTCAACGGCGTGCCGGTTGTTGCCGATGGAAAGTCCGTTCCAGACGTTTTTCCTGGCAAGGCGGTCGCTGGCAGCTACAACGAACGAATTTGAATCGCCCGAAACCAATCTGGCCTCCCGCCTGCTGGCGATGGCGGCGCTACGGCTACCGGCCGTTTCTCATGGAGAGTTTTGTGGACAACGCCCATTTTGCGGGTCCCAGTTATCGGGCCGACAACTGGATACGGATTGGCCGGACGCAGGGCCGCGGCAGGCAGGATCGCTTCCGGTAGGCCAACGAGACAGTCAAAGATATCTATGTGTACC
>CAMDKT010000211.1 GCA_945900935.1 Candidatus Sulfopaludibacter sp. SbA3
TGCCTGCCCTTGCCGTGCCTCGGTCAACACTTGCATTAGTTGCTCCGGCGTCAACGGGCCCAGCGCAATATTGTTGATCGCCACGATCTCGTCACCGGCGCTGATCCCGGAGCGCTGCATCGGCGTCCCGGCGATGGTCTGCAACACGATAACGCGCCCAGGGAGAATGCTGACAACGCTGCCAAACCCCTTCACCTCGCTGCGCTGCATTCGCTTCAACTGCCCAAACTGCTCCGTATCCATAAACGCCGAATGCGGATCGAGCCGGCGCAGCATCCCCGGAATGATGCCGCCATAGAAAGCACGTTCGCTGTTCACAGCGTCGGCACCATGTTCGTCCATAATTCGCAAAACGCCAAAGATCTTTCGAACAGACTGTTCCAGATCATCCTCGGCGTGGAGGCATACGGACGCGAGCAAAATGAGAAAAATGCGTGGCACAGTTTACTTGGAGTACCGCGTGGACTTTTTCGTTTCGTGCCGTTCCAGGGCCAGCGCAATTAAGCGGTCCAGGAGCGCCGAATAAGACACGCCACTGTACTCCCACATTTTTGGAAACATGCTGATGGACGTAAACCCGGGAATGGTATTCACTTCATTGACGAAGATCTCTCCCGACGCCCCGTCCATCAGGAAATCCACGCGGCTCATGCCCTGTACTTCGCAAGCGCGACAGGCCGCCACCGCCAACCGCCGCATTTCAGCGGTTTGCTCCGCGCTCAATTTCGCCGGCAGCTCGATCACCGCCTTGTCCAGCAAATATTTGTCTTCGTAGTCGTAGAACTCGCGCGATGGAAGAATCTCGCAGGGAATCGACGCTTCCAACGGATCGTTCCCCAGAACCGAGCATTCAAACTCCCGCCCGATAACTGCCCGTTCAATGATAATCTTCGTGTCGAACTCGGCCGCTGCGAGAAGCGCCGATTCCAATTGCGCGCGATCCTTCGCCTTGGCAACCCCCACGCTCGACCCCAGATTCGCCGGCTTCACAAACACCGGATACGCGAATTTCGCTTCAATCGCGCCGGCGTCCAAATGCCCGCGATACTGCGTCGCAAAATCCACTACCGGCAACCCATGCGCGCGGCAGACGAGTTTCATGACTTCCTTGTCCATCGCCAGCGCGCTGCCCAGCACGCCCGGTCCGACGTACGCCAAATCGGCCAATTCCAGCAGGCCCTGCATCGTGCCATCTTCGCCAAAAGTGCCGTGCAGCGCCGGGAACACAACATCAATTCCGCCATTGGCGCCAGGCTGCGGCAGTATCGGACCCGGCTGCCATTCGCCCGTTTTCGTAATGAAGATTTCGCGCACGTCATACTTCTCGCGGTCCAACGCCGCCAATATCGACTGGGCCGATCGAATCGAAATCTCATGCTCCCCGGAGCGCCCGCCAAAAACGACGGCGATTGTTTTCTTCATAGAATTCGCTTTCCTAACGCCGACATCATCAACTCCACCGCCAAATCCGCCGTGCGGTTCGCAATATCCAAAACCGGATTCACTTCCACCACTTCCAATGAAACCAGCCGCGCGGTGTCCGACAACAGCTCCATCGCCAAATGCGCCTCTCGATAGGTGATGCCGCCGCGAACCGGCGTCCCTACTCCGGGCGCTTCGTCCGGATCCACCGAGTCCATATCGAACGACAAATGAATCCCCGCGGTCCCAGTAGAAGCGATATCAATCGCCTCCGCCATCACCCTCGGCAGGCCCTTCTCATCAATATCGCGCATCGTAAACGCGCGCACGCCGGACTTCTTCACATGCGGCGCCTCCAACGCATCGACGTCGCGAATACCAACCAGCGCCACATTGCGCGGATCCACCTTCGGCGCGTAGCCGAACAGGTGCGTCAACTGCTTTGGCCCTCTGCCAATCAGACACGCGAGCGGCATGCCATGCACGTTTCCGCTCGGCGAGGATTGCGGCGTGTTCATGTCCGCATGGGCATCCACCCAGATGACGCCGACCTTCTCTCCGCGCCGGTGAAAGTGATTCGCGATCCCGGAAATAGACCCGGCTGCAATCGAGTGATCGCCGCCCAAGACCAGCGGCACCTTTCCCTGCCCCGCCGCGCGTTGCACCTTCTCCGCCAGCCGCAAACAGGTCTCGGCAATCTGCGCCAGATACCGGGCCCGCTTCGGTCCGGATGGTGAATTTTCCGCCTGCTCCACCGCCACGTTGCCCAGGTCCTCCACCTTATAGCCAAGCGATGCGATACGGCTATGGATGTTGGCGACACGAATCGCCGACGGCCCCATATCCACGCCGCGCCGGCCGGCCCCCAGATCCATCGGCGCTCCAATAATGGCGATCGTGCTCTGCCGCATCATAGGCGTTACGGCCGCGTGCGATACAGCATGCGCGGATAGGCGATGCACTCACGAATATGCTCCGTGCCGCACATCCACGCGACGAACCGCTCCACGCCCATGCCGAATCCGCCGTGCGGCACGGTTCCGTATTTGCGCAGATCCATGTACCAGTTAAACGCTTCGGGCGGCAGATCGTGTTCCTTCAATCGCCGCAGCAATAGTTCGGGATCGTGAATGCGCTGGCCGCCGCCGATGATCTCGCCATACCCTTCCGGCGCGATGACATCGACGCCCAGCGCCAATTTTTCGTTGTGCTCATCCGGCTGAAAGTAGAATGCCTTGATCTCGCTCGGGTACCGGTCTACCATCACCGGCCGGTCAAATTCCTGCGTCAGCAGCGTCTCATCCGTGTTGCCAAAATCGCCGCCCCAAGTGATCTCGCTGCCCTTACCGGCAAGGATTTTCACGGCGTCGTCATAGCTCATCCGCGGAAACGGCGCCTGCACCGATTCCAGCTTCTTCACATCGCGTTCCAATACATCCAACTCGGCCCGCCGGTTCTCCAGCACCCGGCCCACGCAATAGACAACCAGCCCCTCGGCCAGCGCCTTCACGTCTTCCAAATTGGCAAACGCCATCTCCGGCTCCACCATCCAGAACTCCGTTAAATGACGCCGCGTCTTGGATTTCTCCGCGCGAAACGTCGGGCCGAAACAGTACACTTTTCCCAACGCCATCGCGTTCGCTTCGTTATATAGCTGGCCGGATTGCGTCAGATACACTATCTCGTCTTCGAAGTACTTCACTTCAAAAAGAGTCGAGGTTCCCTCGCAGGCGGCTGGAGTAAAAATCGGTGTATCCACCAGAGTAAAGCCCTGATTGTCGAAGTAGTCGCGAATGGCTTTGATCACTTCATGGCGCACGCGGAGAATCGCCGTCTGCCGCCGCGAACGCAGCCACAAGTGACGATGGTCCATCAGAAAATCGATCCCGTGATCCTTCGGCGTGATCGGATACGGATCGGACTCGGGCACGCGCTGCAAAATCTCCGCCGACTCCACATCCAGTTCAAATCCGCCCTGCGCCCTCGCCTCCGCCCGCACCTTCCCGGTGACGATCAGCGACGATTCCTGCGTCAAATCCTTCAACGTTTCAAACAACTCTTCCGGCAGATTCGCCTTCACAGCGACACATTGAATAATCCCCGACCCATCGCGCAGCAGCGGAAAACAGATCTTGCCCGACCGCCGCAAGTTATACAACCAACCGGCGATCGACACGGTTTGCCCATCGTGCTTAGCGATATCGGCGATGCGAACGCGGGGTGCGGACATGCTAAAAAGACTCCAAATTCTTGAATATTTGCGAAATCGCTTCCAGCGGTTGCGGGAAGTCCAGCGACTCCTTCAACTCCAATAACAGCGGATACTGATGCTCCCGCGCGCGCAGCATCGGCATCACTTTCGCCCACGGAATGCTGCCCCCCTTGGCCAGCGTGGGAAACAGATGCGCGTCCTTCACGCCGTCGTTGTCATGCACGTGCAGCGAGCGGATCCGGTCCTTCAACAGCTCGAACTCTTTTTCAACGCCGCCCATGATATGAGCGTGACCAGTATCGAAACAAAATCCCATATCGAGGTGCGTTTGCCCCAGGAACAGCAACAGCTTCTCCGCGCTGGAAAGCCCGTTTGGAATATTTTCCAGCAGGATCTCCACGCCGCGATGCTTTGCAAACAGCCGCAATTCGTCCAGGCTCGTAAATCCGGCGTCGAATTTGCCATCGTCATAGTCGTCCCGCGGCCCGCCCAGATGCTGCACCAGGTACCGAAACGGCACCTGCTCGGCAATCTCCAGAGCGCGCTTGATTTCATCGCAAGCGGCGATGCGCTTCGCCTTCACCAGATGCGCAATATTGACGATCGACTGCGGCCCGCTTCTCCCATTGGCGTCGTCGTTATACATCGGCGAATGCAGCGAGTGCAGCTTCAGCTCCGAATCGCGAAACCAATGCGCGAGTTCGTCGATTTGCGCATGGTTGTGATAGTCCAGATGCTGGCGGGCGCAAAATATTTCGACGGCCGAAATACCGCTCCCGGATAGCTTGTCCAGCGCGGCGGTCGTCAAACGATGATTGATAAAATAGTGCGTCGAAATAGCGTGATTCATTGGGTTTGGTCTAGCGATCAATAGCCGGCGGCTTTGCCTTCCACACGCGGGTCCGATGCGCCGGCCAGCCAGCCGGTCTCTTCAAATTGGATCACCGCCATCTCGCAGATATTCCGCACAATCTCCACCGCGTGGCCGCGCTGCTCCAACAGCTTTCGTGTATCGGGAGAAAACTGCGGCTCCATCTGCAACTTGTCCGGACGCCATTGATGGTGGAAGCGCGGAAAATTCACGGCGTCCTGCGCGTTCATCTTGAAATCGATCACGTTCTGGATCACCTGCATCACCGATGTCAGGATCTTCGTCCCGCCAGGCGTGCCGACAACCAAAAACGGCTTGCCGTCTTTCAACACAATACTCGGTGACATCGAACTCAGCGGCCGCTTCTTCGGAATGATTGCGTTCGCTTCGCCTCCCAAAGCGCCGAACATGTTCGGATGGCCCGGCTTCACTGAGAAATCGTCCATCTCGTTATTTAGCAAAAAGCCCAATCCGGGAACCGTCACGCCGGAACCATATCCGCCATTCAACGTATAGGTCACCGCCACGCAGTTCCCCTCGCTGTCGACAATCGAATAATGCGTGGTTTCGGTGCTTTCCATTGTTTTCAGATCGCCGGCTTTTATGGCATCGCTGTTGGTGGCTTTGTCCGGGTCAATCGACGCGCGGAGCTTACTAACATAGGTCGCGCTCAATAATTTCGAAACCGGAACCGGCCAGAAATCCGGGTCGCCCAAATGTTCCGCGCGGTCGGCATAATAGCGCCGCATCGCCTCAGCCGTGTAATGAATCGCCTGCGCCGAACCCGCTCCCTGCTTCTCGTACCCGGTTTTTTCCAACACCGCCAGCATCTGCAAAATCCCAATTCCGCCCGAAGACGGCGGCGGCGCCGTAATCACTTTATAACCGCGAAAATCGCCCTCTAGCGGCTTCCGCTCGGCAACTTCGTACTGCTTCAAATCATCCAGCGTGATGACGCCGCCGTGCTTCGCCATTTCCGACGCAAGAATTCGCGCCGTCTCGCCCTCATAGAAATCGCGTGCGCCGTTTTTCTGTATCCGCTCCAACACGCCAGCCAACTCCGGCTGCTTCAGCGTTCCGCCCGCTTCATAAAACTCGCCATTCTTCTGAAAAATCCGCTTCGATTCCTCAAATTCCGCCAGGTTCTTCGCGCCCTTCAAGGTATTGGCGAGGCCATAGCTGACGGTGAACCCATCGCGCGCCAACCGCACCGACGGTGCCACAACATCGGCCCATTTCGCCTTCCCGTACTTGCGCTGCGCATACTCCAAGCCCCGCGGCGTCCCCGGCACCCCCGCCGCCCGCCAACCCAACACGGAGTCGCGCGTCGGGTTCCAGTCTTTGTCCAAATACATGTCCCGTGTCGCCTGCAGCGGGGCCCTTTCCCGAAAATCAATAAATGTGGATCGTCCATCCGCAAACCGGATCAGCATGAATCCGCCGCCGCCGACATTGCCGGCGCTCGGATGTGTGACGGCCAGCGCAAACCCCACCGCCGCCGCCGCGTCGATCGCGTTCCCGCCGGCTCGCAGCACCGCCACGCCCGCGTCCGTGGCATTGGCCTCCCGCGAGACGACCATCGCCTTTCGAGCCCGCACCGGCTGTGCCCCCGGCAGTACGAAAGTGGCAAGCAGGAGGCAGGCAATCGTTCGGCGCATAAGTATCAGTCTACACCCCTGCCTTTCTCCGCCTCTTCCAATCGAACAACGCAACGCCAGCGGCAACGGAAACATTCAGTGACGCAATCTGCCCGCTCATTGGTATTTGCACCAGCACGTCGCAATGTTTCGCCACTAAGTCGTGTAAACCGTGGCCCTCCGCGCCAATCACAATCGCCGCCGGTTCCGCATACTCCACGCGGTCATAGGTCTGGGTCCCGCGCTCGTCCAAGCCGTAAATCCAGTACCCCTGTTTCTTCAACCGTTCCAACGTCTGATTCAGATTCCCGACTTTTACCACCGGCAAATGCGCCAACGCGCCCGCCGCCGCCTTCGCCACAACTTCGGTCACCGGGGCCGCCCGCCGGTCCGGGATCACCACCGCGTCCGCCCCCGCCGCGTGGGCCGTGCGGACTATCGCTCCCAAATTGTGCGGGTCCTCGACGCCGTCCAGCACCACCAGCATTTTCGCTGTCTCCGCCACGTCATCGATAGTTAGATACGCGCTCACCGCCACTATCGCCAGCACGCCCTGATGTACCGCCACGCGGCTCGCCCGGTCCAGCGCTTCGCGAGTCTCAAACCGGACCGTCACCTTCCGCTCCCGGCATAGGTCAATGATCTCCTGCAATCGCGGACCGCCCGCCCCTTTGACGATCGAAACACGGTCAATCGACTGTCCTGATTTCAGGGCCGCCAGCACGGGATGGATTCCAGCTATGGTTTGCACTTCTATTGATTTTACCGTGTCAACTGCCGCGCACTGCTGCATAATGAGGCGAGTGCAGACGCAGGAGCCAATCGAAATCGGCGACGCCATCGAGATCCCGGATGGGATTGATAAGTCAGTGTCACCATCCCCTGCCGGCATTCCCAACAAGTTGTACTTCAAAATTGGGGAAGTCGCCCGGCTCACCGGAGTCAAGCCCTATGTTCTACGGTATTGGGAGACGGAATTCAACGGACTCGGCCCGAAGAAATCCGGCACCAATCAGCGCCAGTACCGCCGTAAGGACGTTGAACTTGTTCTCGAAATCAAGCGCCTGCTCTACGAAAAGCGCTTTACCATTGAGGGCGCCCGCAAACATCTCGTTCAGCGAACGAAGGGCCTGCCCGGCATTCCCAAAGAGAAGATCGATCCACTTCGAATAGAGCTCAAGGCGATCCTGGACCTGTTGCGGTAGGCGGGCCTAGTGTCCCCCCGGCTTTTTTGTGCGCTTCCGGCTTGGCGGCTCCATTCGCATCTTTCTTCGCCGCGTCCGCCGGCTTCTTCGCCTCCGTCAAATGCTGCACAATGATCGAAATCCGGCGGTTCGACGGATCTTCCGCGTGGTCCTTTTTGCGCAGTGACTGATCGGCATACCCTCGGACCTGCGCCACTTGATGCAGGCCCACGCCATGGGCCTGCATGATGCGCCGCGCCGTATTCGCCCGGTCCGCGGAGAGCTCCCAATTGCTATATTCGCCGGCAAATTTCTTCGAGTCCGTATGCCCCTCAATTGACACTTTGTTCGGTAATTGGCCCACCTCTCGCGCCAGCCTGCCGAGAATCTCCGTTGCCTGCTCCGTCGGCACCGGACTCCCACTCTCAAAAAACGTACCTACATCGGATTCCAGCAGCTCAATACGAAGCCCTTCGCCCGACACCACCATCGAGATCTTGTCCTGCAACTCTTGGAATTTCGCCGACTCCCTCAACGACTGTGCGATCTTTTCCTTTAATTGCTCCATTTCCGCCGCCGCCAGATTCAGAGCATCCCCGCCAGAGCCGGACATGTTGCTTCCGATCAACTTCCCATTTCCCTCCGGATCCATGAAGTAACCCCCGATCGCCTTCTGCGTCTCCCGATTCGAATTCAGCAGCCAAAGTACCATGAACAGCGCCATCATCGCCGTCACGAAATCGGCATAGGCCACCTTCCACGCCCCGCCGTGATGCGCGGCATGCCCGATCACCTTCTTGATGATGATGATCGGCTGTTCTTTCGCGTTGTCTTCCGCCATTACGCAGGCGCTCCCTTACATGCCTTTTCCATCTCTATAAACGAAGGCCGCTCGTGCACCGGAATCGACCGCCGAGCAAACTCCACCGCCAGGGTCGGCGCCGCGCCGCGAATGAAACTGATTAACCCGATCCGCAGGAAGTTGTAGTACTCCCGCTCCGCCGCGTTCGTGTGGGCCATGTTCCCCGCGATCGGCCCGAAGAACCCATAACTCAGCAAAATTCCCAAAAACGTACCCACCAGCGCCGCCGCCACGTGCTGGCCAATCGCTTCCGGCGGCCCGCCAAGCGCACCCATCGTGATCACAATTCCCAGTACTGCCGCGACAATTCCCAAGCCCGGAAATGCGTCGGAAACGATCGTCAACGCTGTCACCGGCGCCGTCTTCGCGTGGTGGTGGATCTCGATATCCAGCTCCATCATCTGGTCAATTTCAAAGTGCCCCACGCCCCCGGTGATACTCATCCGCAGCGTGTCGCACACAAAATGCACGGCATGATGATCCTTGATAAACTTCGGATACTTAGTGAAAAGCTCGCTTTTATCCGGCTCTTCCACGTCGGATTCCAGGCTCACCAGCCCGTTCTTCCGCGCTTGGTTGAAGATGTCATGCAACATCTTCAATTGCTCTAAATAAAACGCCTTGCTATATGGCGAGCCCTTGAAAACCCCCAGCGCGCCCTTAAAAACACCCATCACGACGGGCAGTGGATTCCCGACGAGCAGTGACCCAAACGCCGCCCCGCCGATGATCAGGAACTCGTACGGCTGAACCAACACCATGATGTTGCCGTGCGAAAGCAAGTATCCGCCCAGCACCGAC
>CAMDKT010000212.1 GCA_945900935.1 Candidatus Sulfopaludibacter sp. SbA3
AGCGTCCGGCTCGCCAAATTGCCTAGCCCATTCGCCAGATCCGCATTATACCGCGTCACCATCGCGTCGTAAGCAAAGTTGCCATCGGCCCCGAAGACAATTTCCCGAAGCAAATAATAACGGAGCGCATCGGCGCCCATCGCCTGCCGGATCGGTTCCGGCCGTACAATATTCCCACGCGATTTCGACATCTTGTTGTTATCGAACAGCAAGAATCCATGCGCATAAATCTTCTTCGGCAGCGGCCAACCAGCCGCCCACAAAAACGTCGGCCAGTAGATCGCGTGGAAGCGAACAATCTCCTTGCCGATCATGTGTATGTCCGCCGGCCACAGCGCAGTCCCCTCCACGGCGCTCATATATGTCGTCAGCGCGTCGAACCAAACATAGAACACATGCCCGGGTTCATCCGGAACCGGGATGCCCCATTTTATCGTGGTCCGGCTGATGGAAAGGTCCTTCAACCCGCCTTCCTGTTTCAGAAATGCCAGGACTTCGTTCCGCCGCGTCTCAGGCTGCAGGAAATCCGGATTCTCTTCGTGGAAGGCGATCAGCTTGTCCGTAAACGCCGCCAGCTTGAAGAAGCAGTTCTCCTCCGTCACCAGCTCCAATGGTTGTCCCGTCTCCGGGTCCGTGTCGCCGTCCTTGGCGTCCTGCACAAACGCTTCCTGCACCACCGAGTAATACCCGGTGTAGGAACTCTTATAGATGTACCCGTTGTCCTTGCAGCGCTGGTACAACTCCTGCACTTTCTTCGCATGATCCGCCGATGTCGTCCGCTGGAAGTAGTCGATACCGAACTCAAAGTTCTCCCAGGTCTGCCGGAACTCCGCGGAAATCGCGTCCGTAAACTCCTGCGGCGACTTCCCCGCCTTCCGCGCGCTCCGCTCAATTTTCTGCCCGTGCTCGTCGGTGCCCGTTGTCAGCCGCGCATCGAAGCCCTGCATCCGTTTGTAGCGCTTCAAAACGTCGGAAGCCATGGTTGTGTAGGCGTGCCCGATGTGCGGCGCGGCGTTGACGTAGTAAATCGGCGTTGTAATGTAGAACTTTTCCATTTTGTGAACTAGAACTCTTTCAAATAAGCAAACTGCGCTTCCGCCAGCACTTTCTTCAACGGAACGCCCTGCGCGGCCGCCAGCGTCCGGCAGTCGTCGTACTCCGGGCTTGCGCCCTGCGCGGTGACCTTCATCCGCACCTTGCCAAATGGCGTTTCGACAACCACTTCGCTCCGCGCCTGCACCCGCCGTTCCGCCGCGTACATCCGCAGTCCCAGCGTTGTCGTCTCTTCCAGAATAATCTTGGCGAGCGCTTCCTGGTGCGCCGGATTCGCGATCACCGAGAGCAGCGAACCGGGGCGGTTCTTCTTCATCAGCAACGGCTGAATTGTAACGTCCAGCGCCCCCGCGGCGAACAGCCGGTCCATCGCGTAGCCCAAAACCTGCGGCGTCGAGTCGTCGATATTGGCTTCTATCACCGTCACCGTCGTGGACTCAATCGCCGCCGTCCGCGCCCCGATCACCGCGCGCAAAACGTTCGCCTGCATGGGAAATTCTTTCGTCCCAGCGCCAAAGCCGGTGCTCTCAATCGTCATCGCCGGCATCGACCCGAACCCGGCGGCGAGCGCCGACACAATGGCCGCCCCCGTTGGCGTCGTCAACTCCATCTCCGGGCCTTTGGAGTAAACCGGTTTGTTCACCAGCAACTCCGCCGTCGCCGGCGCCGGGACCGGCAGCGTGCCATGGTCGGTCTCCACCGTTCCACTGCCAACGTTGATCGGCGAGCAATAGATCTCGCCAATCTGCAACAGCTCGAACCCGAAACAGGCACCGACGATATCGGAAATCGAATCCACCGCGCCGACTTCATGGAAGTGAACCTTCTCCAGCGGCTGATGATGAATCTTCGATTCCGCCGCGCCCAGCGCATTGAATACGGCAAGCGAACGCTGCTTCGTCTGATCGCTCAAGCGCGTCGCGTTCTCGATGATTTTGATGATGTGGGGCAAATGGCGGTGGGCCTTCTGCTCCCCGCCGTGTACGTGGAATTTCGTCGCGCCGATACCGCGCCGTTTGGTTTTTTCGAAGGAATAGGTGGCGCCAAGGTTCAGCGAATCCAGCGCGTCCATCAGCGCGGCACCGTCCGCGCCCGCGTCGATGAGCGCGCCTACGGTCATATCGCCGCTGATGCCGGAAAATGCGTCGAAATAGCAGGTTTTCATGGGAAGAAACTCGGAGTATTCATTATCTCACTCCCGCCAACCACCCACACGGGTTCCTCCCTCGCGCCCTCGCTCCCCACCCGCCAGGGTCAGTAGGCCAAAGCTTCGGCGACGTTGAACCGGGTATTCAATTCGGACATCAGCACCCAAATTGGCCTCGGCACCCTCGACAATTGACCACTTGGCTCTGATAGAGTTACCCGCGCCGGCGGGGGCGGCGCCGCCGCCCCCGCCGGCAGGCAAGGCATCATCATCCCCGCCTTCGGGCGGGCGGCGGGTCATTTTTGACGAACAAAGCCGGGTCATTCTTCGAGAGTGCCGAAGAAAGTGGCGAGCTACGCGGCGGCAAGGCACACAAATTGGCGAGTGCTTGTCTATCCGCAAAGGCCCGCGGCAAAGGACAGTTACGGTAGTAACAAAGCGCGAGCGGCCAACGCCGTTTCCGCAGCCGCTTCAGCAGTTGCCCCCAACGCCGTCAAATGACCCATTTTGCGCCCTGGTCGTGCCGACACCTTGCCATATAGATGTAACTTCACATTGGGCAGGGCGAGCGCCGCCGGCCAGTTAGGCTCGCCGGCATCCCATAGGTCGCCCATCAGGTTAGCCATCGCCGCCGGGCATAACTGTTCCGTCGATCCCAGCGGCAATCCGCAGGCCGCGCGCAGTTGCTGCTCAAATTGCGATGTTACACAGGCATCAAAACTAAAATGACCAGAGTTGTGCGGCCGGGGCGCAAGCTCATTGATAAGTAAGCGTCCGTCCGTTGTGACAAAGAACTCGACACAGAGCACGCCAATCACATCGAGTTTTTCAAGTACCGTTCGCGCGATCTCCACCGCCTCGGCAGCCATCTCCGGCCGGACGCGGCCCGGCGCCCGCGTCAGATCCAAAATGTGGTTTTTGTGATCGTTTTCCACGACGCCGTAGTGAACGAACGAGCCATCCGCGCCGCGCGCGGCGACCACGGATGCCTCTTTTTCAAAGTCGATCCATGCCTCCAGCACGCACTCCTGGCCCGCCATTCGCCGCCACGCTTCCTCGGCCGCCGAGAGGGCATGAATCCTGATTTGTCCCTTCCCGTCATAACCGAACCCAGCCGTCTTCAGAATCGCCTTCGGCCCGATTTCCTCCAAGCCGCGAGTTAGATCTTCCAGCGAACGAACTTCGCGAAACGGTGCCACCGGGAAGCCATTCGCGACTAAAAAGCGTTTTTCCCGCAATCGGTTCTGCGTCGTGTGCAGAACCTCCCCCCGCGGCCGTACCTGTGAATATTCCGCCGCCGCCGCCGCCGTCTCAGCGGGGACGTTTTCGAATTCGAACGTCACTACCCCCACCTGTTGGGCAAACCGCCGTACCGCATCCAGATCTTCATACGGCGCGACAATCTCTAAATCCGCGACTTGTCCCGTCGGCGTATCCGTATCGGGAGAAAATGTATGGACACGATATCCCATCCGCCTCGCCGCGATTGCGAACATCCGGCCCAATTGGCCGCTCCCAAGCACGCCCACTGTCGCGCCCGGCAAAATGACCCGCGGACTCATGGCAGCTCCTGTCCGCGGACCATGTGATTCAATTCGCGCCGGTAGGCATGCAGTTGCTCCCGCAGCGCCGGTCGCGTATTCGATAAAATCGCTACAGCCAAAAGCGCCGCGTTCGTCGCCCCGGCTTTTCCAATCGCCATCGTGCCCACCGGGATCCCGCCCGGCATCTGCGCAATCGAAAGCAATGAATCCATTCCCTTCAGCGCGTGGCTCTCTACCGGCACTCCAAGAACCGGTACCACGGTCTGTGCCGCCGCCATCCCTGGTAAATGCGCCGCGCCACCGGCCCCCGCTATTATTACTTCCAAACCCCGCGCCTCCGCCCCCGCCGCGTACTCCGCCAGCAATTCCGGCGTCCGGTGCGCCGAGACTACTTTGCATTCATGCGGAACAGCAAACCGCGTCAAAATCTCGTCCGCGTGCTGCATCGTGTCCCAATCGGACTTGCTGCCCATGATGATTCCGACGAGAGGTTTTTCCACTTTGATTGCGTCAACCCTGACTTTCTTACGATAATTCGCCAGGAGCCCCGCAGGCAAGTTTATGAAGCGTCGTGAATTTCTTTTCTCGCTGGCGCCGGCGATTTCGCCGCGACCGAATATCGTATTGATTCTCGCTGACGATCTCGGCTCGGCGGACCTAAGCTGTTATGGATCCAAAGACTTACGTACACCGGCCATCGACTCCTTGGCGGCCGCCGGACTCCGTTTCCGGCAGGCCTACGCCAACGCGCCGGAGTGTACGCCGAGCCGCTGCGCTTTATTAACGGGGCGTTATCAACAACGGGTGGGCGGGCTGGAATGCGCGATCGGGCTTGGCAATGTGGGCCGTTATGACGAGGCGGTTTGGCTCCAAAAACGGGGAGAACTGGGTCTGCCAGCGAGCGAGTCGACACTGCCCAAATTGTTAAAGGCAAGAGGGTATGATACGGCGATCTTTGGGAAATGGCACCTCGGTTACCTGGACAAGTTTGGCCCGAACCGGCACGGATTCGACGAGTTTTTCGGCATTCTTGGCGGCGCGGCGGACTATTTCCGGTACACCGAAGAGGACAAGGCGATGGTGCTTCGGCATAACGGGAAGCCGGTGCAAACGAACGGTTATTTGACCGACTTGGTAGGGCAAAACGCACTAAAGTGGCTTAAAAAGAGAACAAACAAGAAACCTTTTTTCCTTTACGTACCGTTCAGTGCGCCGCACAGCCCTTTTCAGACACGCGAAGATGAGACGAAAGCGGGCGTCCAATGGCGGGGCGCCAATCGACCGGCGCTGCTGAAAATGATCGAACAGATGGATGAGCAGGTCGGAGCGATTCTCCGGCAGATCGACGAAATGGGAGCAAGGGAAAATACGATCGTCCTTTTCATGAGCGACAACGGCGCTCCGGCCGGCGGGAGCAACGCGCCGCTGCGGGGCGCGAAAAGCAGTGTGTACGAGGGCGGAATCCGGATGCCGCTGCTTGTCCGGTGGCCGGGAGTTTTGGCGCCAGGAAGCGTCACCGATCAGGTGACCCTGATGATGGATGTGACGGCGACACTGGCAGCCGCGGCTGGCGTGGCGGGGGCGAAGTTTGACGGGCTCGATCTGCGGGCGGAATGGCGCGGAGAACGGCCGCTCCGGAAGCGAACGGTGTTTTGGCGCTATAAGCGGGAGAAGAACCGGCGGAAGGCGGTTCGCGACGGGGATTGGAAATTGGTTTCCGATACCGGCAAGGAGTCGCTATTTAACTTAAGCACCGATCCGCTGGAGAAGGAAAACCTGAGCGAGTCTAACCCAGCGGTGGCCGCGCGGTTACGCGGCCTGCTGGCGGATTGGGAGAAGGCCACGGCGGCGCTGCGTTTGAGCGATTTTCCGGCTTAGAACGGGACATCGTCGTTGGCGACGCCGTCAGCTTGGGTGTGCGAAGTGATGGCGCGGTTGAAGTAAATGCCGGTGAAATCCCCTTTGGTGACTTGCTGCACTTCGAGCTCGACGCCTTCCAGTTCTTTTACGCGGGACTTCAGATCTTCAAATTTGTCGAGTTGGAGGCCGCAGATTTCGAGCTCTTTGCGGACGAACCGAATGCTGTTTTCGGTGATAACGGAGTATTTTCGAAGAATCCGATCACGAAACGCGGAGCTCGTGATGCGAAGAACCCAGCGGATCATTGGATTTCCGCTGCTCTGCGATGTGGTGAGAGATGCTTCGGCGACAACGACTTCGTAGCGGCCGTCGGGAATCTGATTCGACATCGGAGCGGCGTCCGTAGTCGATTCCGTTTTGTAGAGAGTGTTGAAGCGGGAGAGATCGATTTCGTCTTCAAATGCGAAGGAAGTGTGCATGGCCGGAGCCTCCTGCATTATGACTAAGCACGCCTGTCGCCAATCAAAAAGCCCCCCTATAATCAATCGCTTACGCCTCCGCCGAATGCTGCCGTTTCAATTCGGGACACCAGGATGGAACACGTCGTTCCGAAGTGGACCGAAGCTATTCAAACGTCGCGTTGGCAACACCGTTTCGGAGGGTATCCTTGCCCGTGACGTCGTCGCCCCATCCGTCGCTGTTATGCGGGGATACATGGAGGGAGTGAATATCAAATCCTGTCTAGTTCACGACCGTGTAGTGCGGGGGGCAGCCATCTGAAATAAAGAATCCCCCACAAGGCACCTTCGATTGTTTCATTAAGAAAACCATTCATTGACGACCCCTTAAGGATTCCGATATCCTAAGGCAAATTGGCGATTTTGCGCCCCCCCGTCAGACACGGCCTGGGGTGCCGCGTAACCATCAAACCAGGGACATGAAATAAGGGGTAGTCGAATGAATCAAAAAAGATCATTGAGCCGATGGGCTCACGTGGGGATAGCAAGCGTGCTGTTCGCCGCCGCCGGGTTCGGACAGCAATCGTCCGGATCATTGCGCGGCACAATTAAGGACGGACAAGGTGGATTCGTACCGGGCGCGAAGGTCACGCTGACCGACGTTGCGCAGGGCGATAACCGCGCACTCGTAACCGGGATTAACGGGACGTTTTTCTTCAATCCGTTGAAGCCGTCGACGTACAAAGTGACGGTGGAGTTGTCTGGATTCAAGAAGTACGAGCAGAAGGATATTAAGGTATTTGCGAACGACCGTATTGATTTGCCTGACATTTCGATGGAGGTGGGCGCGGTGACCGATTCCATCACCGTTGAGGCACAGGGCGTGGTGCTCCAAACACGCGGGGCTGAGAAGGGCGGCGTGCTGACGGGCAGTCAGGTAGTCAATCTGGCGCTGGCCGGCCGCGACTTTTTGCAGCTCACGCGCACAGTGCCAGGCGTGGTGCCAACCGGCGGCATCGGCGGATCGGTGAACGGGAACCGGAACAACACGAACAACCTGATGGTGGACGGCGTCACCAACATCGACACCGGCTCCAATGGCGGCCAGTTGGCCACCATGAATATTGACCAGATTGCCGAATTCAAGATCCTGACGAACTCGCAGCCCGCCGAATATGGTCGTTCTTCCGGCGCGGCGATTTCGGTTGTCACCAAGAGCGGCACCCGCGACCTGCACGGGACGGGCTACCTCTTCCACCGCCATGAAGGGCTGAACGCCAACAACTGGCGCAACAACCTGGAAAACCGCCCCCGGCAACTGTTCCGCGACAACACCGCCGGCTTCAACATTGGCGGCCCAGCCTACATTCCGAAGATCAATCCGAACCGCGACAAATTGTTCTTCTTCGTGGGAATCGAATGGCAGAACCGGTTGTCCCCGAACGGTCTTCGCACGGTGACCGTTCCGACGGACCTCCAGCGTAAAGGCGACTTCTCGCAGACGCGCGAAGGCGACGGACGCGCGGTGTTCATCCGCGACCCGCTGAGCAACCTTCCTTGCGCCACCAATACCGGCGGCGGCGGTTGCTTCCCTGGCAACATTATCCCGGCGAGCCGGATCAACCCGGATGGGCAGAAGATCCTGAATTTCTACCCGCAACCGAATGTACCGGTTGATCCGCAGTTCAACTACGCCACGCAGGTCTCCGACAAATTCCCCCGGCGCGAGAACCTCTACCGCGGCGATTACAATATCAATGACAAGTGGCGCTATTACGGGCGATTCATTAATACCAAGTCCGAACAGGACCGGGCCTACGGGCAGTGGAGCGCCGACTACAACATTCCGTTTGCGCCGATGAACTTCGGCAATCCGGGATGGAGCTTTGTGAACAATTTGACAACGGTGCTGAACCCGACGCTGACGAACGAATTCATTTTCGGCTCGTCGAAAAACGTGTTGAACATCGACCCGGTGGACAAGACGTTTGACCGGTCGAAATTAAACCTCGCCTACAAAATGCCGTTTAACGGCGACACGCTGGGCCTGGTGCAGAACTGGCGCTGGGGCGGCGTTCCGAACGCGCCGTTTTCGAGTTTCAACGGCACACCGTTCCGCAACTTCAACCACACCTACGACATCACCGATAACGTGACGAAGGTGAAGGGCGCGCACACGATGAAGGCCGGTATCTATCTTCACAAGAGCCTGAAGGACCAGACGGCGTTCACCGCGGTGAATGGCGACATCTGGTTTGATCGCGATAGCGCGAACCCCGGCGACACCAATTGGGCGTATTCCAATGGCTTACTCGGCAACTTCCGGCAGTTGGCGCAATCCGATAAGGTGTTGAATGGCATGTACCGTTCGTGGAATATCGAATGGTTTGTGCAGGACAACTGGCGCGTGAATAAGAAGCTGACGCTGGACTACGGCATGCGATTCTACATCGTGCAACCGCAGTTTGACGCGGCGCTGCAGACGTCGTCCTTCAATCCATCGCTGTACAACGCGGCGGACCGGGCCGTGCAGATCCAGCCGGCGCGACAGAACGGCGTCAATGTCGGCGTGAATCCAATTACGGGCGCGACCGTGGCAAACGCGCTGGTCGGTTCCATTGTGAACAACGGCAAGGGCTTCGTGAACGGTCTGTACGCCAACGGCATGGGCCTGGCGGGCAAGAACGGTTATCCGAAGGGGCTGATCGACAGCCGGGGCTTGCACTATGCGCCTCGCTTCGGCATCGCATACCAGCCGACGGAAAAGACCGTGGTGCGCGCCGGCTTCGGCGTGTTCTACGACCGCTTCCAGGGCAACCCGGTGTTCGACATGCTGCCGAACGTACCTTCGACGCAGCGGCCGAACTTCTACTACAGCAACCTGAATCAGATCGCGAGCC
>CAMDKT010000213.1 GCA_945900935.1 Candidatus Sulfopaludibacter sp. SbA3
ACGGCGTCGATGACCTGTTGTTCGGTGGTGACTTCGTACGGAACGCCTTTCATTCCGGGCGCGGCCGTGGGGTAACCGGCTTTGCCGGTAAAGCCGCGGCCGGCGGTGTAAATGCGGGGGAGAGTGGGGCGGCCGGCGCGTTGTTCGGCCCGCATTTCGAAGATGAGCGGTTGATCTGTCCCCATGCTGAGAACGGCGGTTACGCCATTTTTGGCGTATGTTTTCAACTGGTCGTTTACGTTCTCGCGCGTGAAGTTTTTCGGGTCTTGCGCCATGCGCTTCGTATTGCCCAAATGGCAGTGGAGATTAATCAGGCCCGGGATGACGAATTTGCCGGCGAGCTCGATGACCTCCGGCTTGCCGGCGGGCAACTTCATGCCCTTCTTGGGCCCGGCGTAGGTGATCTTGCCGTCCGTGATGACCATGGCGGCGTCGGCCAGCGGGGGCTTGCCGGTGCCGTCAATCAGCGTAAAACCCTGGAACACACGCGTCTCGGCGGGCAGCAGGCTTGCGCCTGCCAACAGCATCCAAATCGACTTACGTATCATGGCTTTGGATTTTATCAGAAAGGCGGGGTGGGGGCTTTGACACCCGGTCGCTCTGCGCAAGGCGTGGCGTTCAATTCCCCGAGACGGCGATGGTGACTCCGAACTGGCCGAACGCGCTGCCAACGATTATGTACACTGGCACCGCACTATCGGGAGGGATGGCGGCCTCTCCGGGGGCGGCGTATACGTACTGCAACGGGGAGCGAACAGTTGAAAGCGGGTGGCCGAACCAGTATCGCCGTTAAACCCACATGTCCCATTTCCTGCCACGTGGGTCAAGATGCCTGTCGCGGCATCCAGTGCATGACCGAGCCGTACAGGTACAGCGTCCACCGCGACGCCGCGTACGGGGCCCAGAACCGCGGAAATTCCGGGGACGTTGCGAGGTCCGAGTTCGCTGCCGGCAAATGTAGTTCAAGCGCACTGGGATGGCAGGTGCCGGCGCGAGGCCGCCCGTGACGCGAACGTTGATCTGGTTCAGCCCCGCGTAACCCGGAGTATTCCCGAACCACAAAACTTCGGCCATCCTGCCGCTGATCGACTGATGGGCGACAATTAGATCTCCCTGCCAACCCGGATAGAACCTGCAAAACGGCGTAGTCAGAAGAAGACTGGAACCGTCGCCGGCTTCGTGACAAGGGATCGCCGTGGCGGATGGCGGCGGCCAGTTCGGCCGCTCGACGAGTTCCCGTTCGCGGTCTGGCGACATCGCGCGGCATTTTGGCCAATCGTCTTGAGAGCACGCCGGCTCGCTACAATGGGAGACCATGGTTCTTCCGGATTCCGCCGCCGCATTTCTTGACCGCCAGAGAGAGCGGCTGCGGAGGCTCCCATCGCAGAAACGAATCGTCTTCCCGGAGGGTGGCGATGGGCGCATACGCGAAGCCGCGGCGCGGTTGAGGGCGGAGGGGCTGGCCGCTCCGATCCTTCTTGACGGCGCGCTGGACGACCGGTATTGGCGGATCTTGTATGAGCGCCGCCGGGGGAAGGGGATGACGGAACTGGAGGCGCGGGCGCTGGCGCGGCAGCCGCTGTATCACGCGGCGCTGATGGTGGCGGCGGGAGACGCGGATGGGTGCGTGGGCGGGGCGGCGAATACGACGGCGGATACGGTGCGGGCGGCGCTGCATTGCGTGGGCCCGGCGGCGGGCGTGAAGACCGTTTCGAGCGTGATGTTTCTGTGCGTTGGGGATCGCTCATTTGGCAGCGATGGCGTGCTGGCCTTTGCCGACTGCGCCATTGTGGCAGACCCGGACGCTGTGCAACTGGCCGAAATTGCGATTGCGACGGCGGGGAGTTTTCAGACGGTAACGCAGGCGGGGGCGCTGGTGGCGATGCTATCGTTTTCAACGAAGGGCAGCGCGGAACATCCGTTCGTGAGCAAGGTGCGGGAGGCGGTGAGGATCCTGCGGGAGCGCGCGCCGCAATTGAGCGTCGATGGGGAACTGCAGGCCGACGCGGCGTTGATGGCCAGCGTGGGGGCGAGTAAAGCGGCCGGTTCGCCGGTGGCGGGACGGGCGAATGTGTTGATATTTCCAGATTTGGCGAGCGGAAATATTGGGTACAAGCTGGTGGAGCGGCTGGGGGGCGCGGCGGCGTTTGGACCGTTCCTGCAGGGGTTGGCTAAGCCTGTCAACGACCTGTCGCGAGGCTGTTCGGCCAGCGACGTTTATTCGGCGGCCATCGTGACGGCACTCCAATGATTCCCCTGGTTTATCACGACGCCTACGATTTGAATATCGGGAATCATGTCTTCCCTTCTCGGAAGTACAGACTGATCAAGGAGCGGCTTGGGTTGCCGGTCCTGACGCCGGAACCGGCCTCCGACGCGGATATTCTGCGCGTCCACACGAAGGCGTGGACGGAGGGACTTCGCGATGGAACGTTGAGGGCGGGCGAGATGCAGCGGCTGGAGATTCCGTGGTCGGCGGAGACGGCGAGGGCGTTCTGGCTGGCGGCGGGCGGGACGATTTTGGCGTCGGAACTGGCGATGGAGCATGGCGGGGCGTATAACGTCGGCGGCGGCTTTCATCATGCGTTTCCCGGGCATGGCGAGGGGTTCTGCGCGATTCATGATGTCGCCGTCGCGATAAGGAAGGGGAAGCGCCGCGCGATGGTTGTCGATGTGGACGTGCATCATGGCAATGGCACGGCCGCCATATTCGCGAATGAGGAGGCGGTGTACACACTGTCGATTCATCAGTTGCGCAATTATCCGGCAATCAAGCCGCGGTCGGACTGCGATATCCATCTCAACGATGGGGTTGGGGACGAGGAATACCTGGAGTTATTGACGCCGGCGGTGATTCAGGCAATGGACGAGCATAAGCCCGCCATTCTGTACTATGTGGCAGGCGCTGACCCGTACGAGCACGACCAGTTGGGCGGATTGAAGCTGACGATTGACGGGCTGCGGCGGCGGGATGAGTTTGTGCTTGGCGAGGCGGCGAAGCGCGGGATTCCGTTCGTGATAACGTTAGCGGGCGGGTACGCGGTGGATGTGGAGGACACGGTGACGATTCATACGAATACGGCGCTGGCGGCCGGGGCGGCGATTAAGCGTTGAGCGCTGCTTGAACGGTTGATAGGGGCAGCACGAGTGAAAGGGGCGCGTCGAGGAGTGGCAGGGCGCCAAAACGGGAACTTCGGCCGCGGCGAGGAGACAGCGCCTTCCGGCCGAGAGGAGGAGTTGTCCGCCCAGCCCGCGGCCTTGCGTTTTGAGATCGATGGCGAGGCGGGCCAGGCGAAAAACCGGAACGTCGTGGCGCGCCAACCTGCGCCGAATGATCTCGGGCGTCCGGGCAAATTCAATGGATGCCGGTCTCAAGCTGTAGTAGCCGAGAACGGTTTTTCCGTCAGCGGCGTTGATGGCGAGAAAGGTTTTGGCTTCACGGCCATGCGTTTTGCCTATCGCTTCTTGACTCCGGAGGGGCTGCTCAGTTTCGCTCGGGCAGCGACTTCGCCGCGGCGAACAGTTTGGCGTTCGGCAACGGCGGGTTCTCCAGCATCGCCAGCACACGCAGACTGTCACGCTCGGAGAGTTGCAGACGTTTCGACTCCTGGATAACGGCCCTCGCGGCGTTCAGGCTGTGTTGGCGGACGAAATCCGTCAGATCAGTGCGCCGGAGCGTGGCCGCCCGCAGAAGGATCGCCTTTTCGGCGGCCGGGATTCGGAGTGAAATGCGGCTGTGCACATTCCAATATTACGTGGTTTGGGAGTGATCGGCAGCTATAATCACGTCCCGGCCTCGCCCATTTTGACCCTTTCCCAGAGTTGCTCCTCGAAGGAGTAATCGGGCACCGATTGCGTGGCCGCCTTCCACCATTTGTGGGATTCCTTCAGGCCGAGGGCGAAGTCGGTAGGCTTGAACTTCAAAATTCGTTGGGCCTTGGCGATCATCATGGTGATCGGGGGCAGGTCATAATAGAGGCCGAAATATAGCTTTGGGCCCATGGGATGGCCGCCCATGCGGTAGATCAACTCACGGGACATCCGGGTGATTTGCGCGTGTTTGGCTGCAGCGGGGCCGGCGGCGGCGGCGAGGGCGGCGAGCAAGTCCGCTTGGGTCGTGGAGCGGGCGTTGGCGATGTTGAAGGCATGGCCGACAGCGCCGGGTTCTTCCATTGCGGCCAGACACGCGGCGACGACGTCGTGGACGTAAGCAAACTGCATAAGGCGGCGACCGTCTCCGGGGAGTATCCATGGTTTTTTGTCGCGTAGGCGGTCCCAGAAAAACTGTTCGCGGTAATAGGGGTTTCCGGGGCCATAGACGAACGCGGGGCGGAGGGTGACGGCTGGAAATCCGTAGCGCTGATGGAGCCGAAAGAGGACGCGTTCGCTCATTGCCTTGTTGCGGGCGTAGAGGTCGGGGTTGTCGTCGTCGACCAGGCCGTCGCCTTCGTAGTGATTTAAGCCGCCGCCATAGGCGGAAACACTGGAAATGAAGACGTAGCGGTGCAATTTGTCGCCGAAGGCGCGGGCGGTGGCCTCCACTTGAGCGGAAGAGGTGCCGCGCTCAAAGTCATATACGTTATCGAAGACGACGTCAAATTCGCGGCCTGCGATTGCCTTGGCTAATGCCGCCGGATCATTGCGGTCGGCGACCAACTCGCGCACTTTTGGGCCTAGCTCATGGCCCGGCTTTCGATGGAGAATCGTGACATCGTGACGCTCTTTCACCAGGCGGGATACCAAGTTCCGGCCGATGAACAGCGTACCGCCGATCACTAATATGTTTTTTCGGGGGCCCAAAATCAGGAAGTACCACCAATGGGCATAGTATGCAAGATGGGAAAGGGAAAAGGAATCCCCCTGCTATAATATCATCCACATGACGAACCGCGGCAACGCCGCCTCGAACGCGCCGGCGCTGACGGCTCTGATCGTTGATGACGAGGCGCTGGCGCGTGATGAACTGGCCTATTTGCTGAAGGATTTTCCGGATGTAGAGGTCGCCGCGAGCGCCGCCAATGGCTTGGAAGCTATCGAGTTGATTGAAAATGTCGAGCCGGATCTGGTATTTCTGGACGTACAGATGCCGGGGCTTGACGGCCTCGGGGTGATACGCCGGTTGCGGGAAAAGGACGCGCCGCTTCCCTACTTCATACTGACAACCGCTTTCGACAACTACGCGGTGGAGGCGTTTCAGGTGGAGGCGTTCGACTACCTGTTGAAACCGATTGAAAAGGAGCGTCTGGCGGCGACGCTCGATCGGGCGCGGCGGGCGCTGGCTTTGCGGCCGGCGCGGGCTGACGGGGCGGAACCGGATGCGCCGCGGCCCCCTGGCGGCTACAAGAGCAAGGTGCTGGTGCGGCGGGACAACCGGAACTGGATTGTGGATGCGGCTGACATTGTTTACGCAACGATTGATGACGGGCTGATAACGGTGGTAACGACTTCGTTACAGGGGGAATCGACGTATAAGACGATCGAGGAGTTGCAGACGAGTCTGGACCCGGAAATGTTTTGGCGGGTACACCGATCGTGGCTTGTGAATATTAACCGGATCCGCGAGGTGGTGCCGTGGTTCAAGTCGAGTTTTCAACTGCGGATGGAGGATAAGAAGGGGACCGAGGTGCCGGTGAGCCGGGTACAGACGAAGCGGCTGCGGGCGTTGTTTCGGTTGTAATGGGGCGGATCAGGGCGGTGAAGGTTTCGCGCCGCCAGAGTCAACGCCCCCTGCCATGGGCGGAGTAATCGGCGTTCCTCCGCGAAGAAAGAATACTGGCCGCTGATGAACGCCGATGAACGCGGATAACACGAGGTTTCTTATCGGCGTTAATCGGCGTTCATCAGCGGCCAATTCTGCTTTCCCGGGAACCTTCTTATTCCAAACGAGGAACCGTGCTGCCGGGGATTCAGACGTCTTCGAAGAAAACACACCCGGTTTTGCGAAAGTCCCGCTAGCGGGTGAGGCGGTTGTGGCGCTTGAGGACGTCGACGAGTTGGGAGTGGGGGAGGGCGGTAACCTTCGACCCTCGCGCGCCGGACATTGTTTCGGCGCCGAGCATGGCGTTGATGATGGCCTCCTCGGTGGCCTGGACGGTGGCTTCGAAGACGGGATTGAGCGAGTCGTTTGGCAGCATGGCAAGCTGGATCGGTTGCCCAGGGTTGGCGGCGGCGTTCGGGTTGGCGGTGGAAAAGGCGATGAAGATGTCGCCGGAGCCGTTTCCGGATGTCGCGCCGGTGCGGGCCAGGCCCATGGTTGCGCGGCGGGCGAGGCGCTGGACTTGGTGGGGCAGGAGCGGGGCGTCGGTGGCGACGACGATGATGATGGAACCTACGTCTTCGCGGTAGGGCCATTGGGTACCGGCGCGGGGCGGATCGGCGGTCAGGGCGTCGCCAACGGGCAAGCCGCCGATGCGGAGTTCGCGGCGGCTGCCGCAATTGCATTGGACCAGGACGCCCACGGTGTACCCGCCTTGGCCTGCCGGGAGTTTCCGGGAGGCGGTTCCGATGCCGCCTTTGAAACCGTAACAGATCATCCCGGTGCCGCCGCCTACATTGCCCTCGGCGACGGCGCCGGTTTTCGCTGCGTCTAAGGCTGCGTCGGCGTCGGCGGGTTTTACGTGAAAACCGTTGATGTCGTTGAGCGTGCCGTCGTAGGTCTCGGCAACTATCGGATACGTGTAAAAGCCGCCGGCGAATGTGTTCGTTCCTGGCTTCCGGTTGTTCTTGACGAGCCAGGCGAGGAAGGCGTCGCGGACGACTCCGACGGAGTGAGTGTTAGTGATCAAGACAGGTCCGTCGAGAAACCCCGATTCGGCGAGCCAGTGGGTGCCGGTCATGTCACCGTTGCCGTTCTGGGAGAAGTAGCCGCCGAAGACCGGATCTGACGACGCTTTTCCGCGAGGCCAGACGGCGGTTACACCGGTCCGGACGTTGTCCCCTTCGATGATGGTCCGGTGGCCGACTTCGACGCCTTTGACATCGGTGATTGCGTTCAGCACGCCGGGGATGCCTTCGAGGGGAACGCCCAGATCGCGGGCACGGGGTTTGGTTTGGGCGGCGGCGACGCAGGCGAGCAGGATGAAAATGATGGGTCGCATAGGAGTTTAGATTGCCACACCGAGTTGCCAGAGCGTGAACCCAACGGCTTGGCGGGTGTAGAGCCACCAGTCGCGCCAGGCGGTTTCGGGCTTAATGGCGCGGGGGGAACCGTACACGCGCATGCCACGGGCTTCGAGCATCTTCTTGGCGCGGAAGATGTGATAGCCGTCGCTGACGAGAATGCACGACGACAAGCCCATACGGGTCATGATCTCGGCCACGGCGACGGTGGAATGGACGGTGGTCTCGCCCTCATCTTCGAGGATGATGGCTTCGCTGGGAACGCCGCGGCTGATGAAGTAGTTGCGGCCGACGGCACCTTCGGTGAAGACGGGGTCGCCGCCGGCGCCGCCGGTGGTGATAATGCGCGGCGCGAGATTGCGCTGAAAGAGTGCGAGTGCGTGGTCGAGGCGGGCCTTGAGGACGGGCGAGGGTTTTCCGCGGTATTCGGCGGCGCCCATGACGACGATGACGTCGGCGGCCTGGGCTTCGTCAACGGTCGATTGGGCGTGAATGCGGAGGGCCAGCCAGGCGAGCCACAGCAAAAGGCAAAGGCCGGCGGCGAGGGCGACCCGTCGAAAAAATCCGCTACTGTGCTTGCGCCGCGCTATGCTTAACAGTCTATAGGAATGCTCGGCGTTCACCATCCGCTCCTGAAGAGCATCCGCAAAGCGGTACAGCGCGGCGGCCGCACCGATGACGGCTTCGCCATCGCGGAGGGGTTTCATTTGTATTTCGAGGCCAATCGGGCCGGAGCATCGATTGGGGCGGTTGTGGCGACGCCGAGCGCGGCCGAAAGGCTGGATGGCGTGGCCGATCTTCATGTCGTTGACGGGAGTGTGTTTCATCAGATTTCGTCGGTGGAGAACAGCCAGGGCGTTATTTCACTGGTGCGAGTCGCCGATCGGCCGGTGGCCGAATGCCTGCATGGCAATCCGCTGGTCATGGCGTTGGACGGGGTACAGGATCCGGGGAACGCGGGGGCGATGGTACGTTCGGCGGAGGCGTTTGGCGCGAGCGGGGTGGTGTTTATTAAGGGGTCTGTATCGCCGTGGAATCCGAAGGCGCTGCGCGCATCGGCGGGGTCGCTGTTCCGGGTGCCATTCGCGATTGTGGAGTGGGAGGAGTTTCTGGCGGCGATTCAAGAGCGGCGGGTCGCGCTGTACGCGGCGGGGGCGCGGGCGGAGAAACGCGTGGATGAAGTGCCATTGCATGAGGCGGCGGCGATCCTTATCGGCAACGAAGGAGTGGGGGTGCCGATGGAGCATGAACGGTTCGGCACGTTAGTGCGAATTCCGACGCAAAACGTGGAGTCGTTGAACGCGGCGGTGGCGGCGGGTATTCTGCTGTATGAGGCGAGGCGGCAACGGCAATGAGCCTTTTCGACATACCGGACGAGACACACAAGCGGCCGTTGGCCGAGCGAATGCGGCCGCGGTCGCTCGACGGCTTTGCCGGGCAGGAGCACAT
This sequence comes from Candidatus Sulfopaludibacter sp. SbA3, assembly GCA_945900935.1. GTDB lineage: Bacteria > Acidobacteriota > Terriglobia > Bryobacterales > Bryobacteraceae. Next base: position 8,569 of record CAMDKT010000213.1, read on the forward strand.
ACTGGGAATGGGCAAGCCGCTGCGGCGGGCGCTCGAGAGCGATCAGCTTACGAGCCTGATTTTGTGGGGTCCGCCGGGAGTGGGGAAGACATCGCTGGCGGCGATTATCGCGCAGACGACGAAAGCGGAATTCGTGCCATTTTCGGCGGTGCTCTCGGGGATGAAGGAGATCAAAGAGGTAATGGCCCATGCCGAGCGAGCCCGGCGGATGGGGCGTCGAACGGTCTTGTTTGTGGACGAGATTCACCGGTTCAATAAAGCGCAGCAGGACGCTTTTCTGCCGTATGTGGAGAAGGGGGACGTGATTCTGATTGGGGCGACGACGGAGAATCCTTCGTTCGAGGTAAACTCGGCGCTGCTATCGCGGTCACGGGTTTACGCTTTGAAGGCACT